>CAYFVL010000005.1:0-48044 GCA_964346405.1 uncultured Fibrobacterota bacterium | reverse complement strand
GAGAGCGAGCATTATGCGTAAGATGTTGTGCGAGATTGACTTGGAAAAAGCGCAGCGGTATCCGGGGAGATACCTTGAGCATTTTCCTACAATGAATCGCGCGCCGGCTTACGCAGAATTCCGTGAGTCGATTGTCGAAGTCGGGGTAGGACCATGCGACTTTTTACACAAAATGCCGTGAGTCGGCTGCGAAACCCGGGCTGATTTTGATGAATACTACCCAGAGTAAAATATAATAATATCGTTCTTCCCTAACCCAGGTTTCGCAGTCGAGAACCGCTGTGTCGAGCGATCTCCCCCTCAGCCCTCTTTTCGGATGGATATGGTCCGTTTCACCGGAGAGTTTCTTTCGGGATTTCCCCGGATTCGACATGGTTACGCCCCTTGCTTTTGGCAAGGTACATGAGTTGATCCGCTCTTTCGATAAGTGATGCCTCGGAATCCCCTTCATGGACTGTTGTCGCCCCCGTCGATATCGTCAGGCGCACGCGATGAACGCCGTCGACAAACGTGGAACGAGCAATCAGGGAACGGAGATTTTCCGCGAGTCCGGACAATTGTGGGAGTCGAATATTGGCCACGATAATGACGAATTCCTCTCCTCCCCATCGGCAGACTACATCAAATGGCCTCACGTTGTGCGATAGTGTTTTTCCGACCATTTTCAGAGCGCGATCACCTGCCTCGTGCCCATAGTTATCATTGATTCTCTTGAAATGATCCAAATCGATGAATAAAACCCCGAATGGCCATCCATAGCGACGCATCTCATCTATGCGCACGCGAAGACTCATTTGCGCGTATCTCCGGTTACCCAATTCAGTAAGCGGATCGAACAATGCCAGATGACGAAGTTCGCGAAGGCGCTGTTTGATCGATGGCATCTTCAGATCATCGGAGAATACCAGGATAACTCCACCAATATCGGCCCCAGGTTCGCCGACTGTCATTGTGCGTGCCCGTACTCGCATCCAATGACCTTCTTTATGGATGAAGGAACAAGTTGCTTCATGTCCCACACGATCGACAAGTGTATCGGCGACAATACTCTCTCCTTCATCGAGCATTCTGTCCTCTTTGCCGTCGTGACTTACATGTAGAAGAATTCTGTCCTCGAGACGCAATCCCAAGACCTCGGCCGACGAGTAGCCGGTAATTTCCCCCGCTCCCCTGTTCCACCATGTCACGCGTCCTTCCGAGTCGATAATGCATAAGCCGTCATAGAGCGAATCAAGGAGTTCCCAGAGCAAACCACTGTCGAACTCGATTCTTTCGCCCGCAATGCCGTCACTATGTGTTTCTGAAATCCGGGTAGTCATCTAGATCCCTTTGGCTGATTTCCCATGCTCCCGATACCCACTTCCGTTCGGCCGCGACATCAACGCGAATCTGAGCCAGCGCGTCGGCATTTTTTACCACGATGTCGGTTAAAGCCGGATCGAAGCATTTTCCTCTTTCTTTACTTATTATCGAAACTGCAAAGCCGATAGGATATGCATCCTTATACGGTCGGGAAGACGTCAATGCGTCAAACACGTCAACGATTCGGACGATCCTTCCGCAGAGCGGAATGCTCTTTCCCGAAAGTCCATAGGGATAGCCGCTGCCGTCCCAGTTCTCATGATGTGAAATCGCTATTTGACGCCCTGATTGTAGAATTTCCGATTTCGATTTCGACAGTATTCCAGCTCCGATTTCAGTATGCGACTTCATTATCTCGTATTCACTTCGGGTAAGCATCGAAGGCTTGAGCAGAATACTATCGGGAATTCCTATTTTCCCTACGTCATGCATTGGGGCGGCATATCTCAGATTCCGCACATCTCCCGGCGACATTCCCAATTTCAGTGCCATCAATGCCGCATATCTCCCAATACGGGCGATATGGTCCCCTGTTGCGTCGTCTCTATATCCGGATGCAATAACCAGACGATCAATGGAATCAAGGTAAGCATCCCGCAACTGCTGATGCGCAGTTCGTAAATGTTGCAATGTGGAATCCCTTTGACGCAAAAGCGTACGTTCCCGCAAAATCCGCATCAATCGTTCGATTATGTGCTCCTCCGATTGCGGCAGGAGAATAAGGTCGACGGCTCCATGTTCCGCAATTCGGTCGTAACGAATCCCACTATGACGGTCAGCCAGAACGATCGTGTCGATACCGTCCCGACGAGAGATTTCGGAAATAAGAGCAAGAGATTCATCCGAGCCGGTATGGACAGCAAGCAAAACCAGGTCCGGGAACAGCGTTCTCATCAGTGCCGTCGAGGATCCGGTATCGCGAACAACCTCCACTTTGAATCCTCCGCCGGCCAGTACTTCGCACATTCGCGAACCAACTATCCCGAAATGGTCGATTATCAACAGAGTCGATAATTGTGAATGAAGCCTCGATTGTTCCGGGATGTCTTCCATGAAAACGGGATTTATCCGGATTCCCCCGCCTTGGTCCATTCCGCCGCTTTCCTCTTCGAAATTGGAGAGGTAGGCCGCGATTTCGTTGCTTGGCAAAGATTGTTTCGATTTCTGTCGCGCATCCGGTGTTTTTGGAAACTTTTCCATCAGGGAAACGGATCCGTTACTTTTCACTCTTCCCATACGCCTCTCCAGATTATGCCCAACGAGAGAATTCCGGTCTTCCGGTCACTTTGCCGGTGATGAGATTAATCAATCAATTGGTATGCCATTTCTTCAAATTGACCCGACCGTATGAAGTGCACGCCACATAAAGGATTCTCGGATGCGCGAATCTGCTTGGCGCCTTCGCCGAAGCCGCCGGTACTTTCCGCGAAACGTCATGACATTGCGAAACTTGGGCTAGATATCAAGACGATTAAAGCATTCCACTCATCCTGACCCCGCTTTGCGGGTTAATGATACGGCCGAGACATTATCTGCAAAATTGTGGGGTCTCCCAATCATCCGTGAATTCGCCTTGACGCCATGTAAAACTGAGCCGGCACAAGAATTGTTCGGTCTTATGCTTCCGTTTACAGCCGATTACATCGCGAACAAAGGAGAGATGAACGTTCGGCCTTGATTGTTAACTGGAGGAATGCTTATGTCGACCTGGATTTCAGACAACATCGATGTTCTTTTTGGTTTTCTTGGCCTGGCCGCTCTGTTCGCCTCGTTTTTTGCGGGGCTAGGCGTCTTCGCATAATATGATTCCGTGATTTCGTTTCATGCAAAATATGAATAAGGGAGGATGATTTATGTACCAAAAATTTCCGAGACCCGGCACCCGGTTGCGGCATTTATCGGTTCGACAATTCGTTGTACCGGTGCTCCTGATCGCACTGTGTGTCGGCGCGCAGGGCACACGGCAGAGATCCGGAACTAACGGTCAGGTTTTCCAGCCGGGGAACGCGGTGAGGATTTCTGTTCTTACCGATACGACTGCGTTTCTGAACCGCACGTATTATGTCGACGAATTCGGTGAAGTCTTCCTTCCAATTGTTGGAAAGACTAAGCTTGCTTCTCAGACCCCGGACGAACTGCGCAACTACCTGGATTCGGTCTACGCCAAGCATCTACGGTATCCGAGTGTTAAAGTCGTTCCGCTCATGCGAATATCATTTCTGGGAGGGTTCAATAGACCGGGTATGTACTACGTCGATCCCAGCACTTCTTTCTGGCATGCACTGTCGCAAGCCGGTGGGCCGCAACGGGAAGACGGCCTTCGGAAACTGAGGTGGATGCGGGGACATGAAATCGTGAGCAGGGACATGGTGTCACAAATCACCGCGGGGCAGACCCTCAACGAGATCGGTATGCAATCCGGTGATCTCATTCGGGTTACCACGCAACCAAAGCGCTCAGGATGGCAGATATTTAGAAATGATGTTTTACCGGTGTTATCCCTGACGCTCAGTGCGGCCGCGACAAGCATCACACTTTACAGCGTTTTGTCGGACTAGGAGGATAGACTATGAAGAGTCCCTCGAGAATAAAACAACAACTACCAGAAATCAAGAAAAAAGACGCATCTCAACACCTGGCACATTACCGCAGACTGCTGTGGAAGAAAAGGTGGTTCATACTGCTCGTTGCCCCTATTGTGGGTGTTGCAGCGGCGGGGGTAATGGTCTGGCGCGGAACATTGCATCCCGAGCTTGAGACAAGTGTCGTTTTCGGTCTTGAATCACCCAAGCAATGGGGCGCGGTTGACGAGTACTCCGATATCGGCGCATATCGAATCGAACTCGTTCGAAGTCGCTCGTTTCTATCGGACGTAGCCGAAAAGCTCTCGTTACAATTGGTGACCGAGTCTCATGAAAGGAACCAGGTATTCGATTCCGTTCATATCGGAGCCGGAGCGGTTTCCGGAAGCTACATGATCGATGTGAATGAGGAGGAAGATGGCAATGCAGGGGCTGCCGCCACTTACCGGTTACTATGGAAACCCAATGAACCGAATGCAAAGGAGCACATTGTCCGCGAAGGGAAATTCTCCAATGATCGGATTCGCATTCGGGGTGCATTTTTCATGCCTTCGGAGGCCTACCTGAAAAAACCTCACGATGTTGAATTCAGAATTTTGAGCATGGATCGTGCAGTGGATCGTATCCGAAACAACATGAGCGTCGAACGGCCCACTCGTTCATCCCCCGACCATTTCAAGGTTACACTTTCCGGCAGGGATTACAAACTTGCGGCCACAACCCTGAACACAATCGCAGAAGCATATGTTAAAAAAAATGTATCCCTGAGGAAACGAACTACCAAGGAGCGACTCAGAGTGCTGGAGGCTCAACTGGCCTCGGCACGGGATCAACTGGACCAATCAGAGGCCGAACTGAGAAGCTTTCTCAGCAGAAACCCTTCAGCGTCACTCGATCAGCGGGTAGCAAACACGGTCGACAACATTGCCGTAATACAAGGTAGTACGCAAGATATCGAGCAGAAGCTCTCACAGGCTCGGGCACTGCAGAACATGTTCCAGAGGGAGAAAGGATCAAATACCCCTCAGGTCGTGGGTGAGATGGTCGCGTTTCTTGAATCGCAAGGGGTGACAAGCGCGGCTCCCCTCGGTCGGGAATTGGATAAGCTCACAACTGAGCAAAACACACTTCAGAGAGAGTACATGGAAGGACACCCTCTTTTCGAACGAAATGCGGATAAAATGAAATCCCTGGCGATGAGAGCATATAGCTCACTCAATGAGCTTGTCGCACGATGGGAGCGGGACCGTGAACGCAATCGTGATCGGATAACGGGGTTATCTCAGAACCTCAGAACCCTTCCTCGAGAGTCAATGCAACTGGCCGAATTTCGAAGGAAACAGACCATAAGCTCCGAGATCTATACCAATCTTCAGAGCCGTTACAATGAAGCCAAGGTTGCGGACGCAATTTCGATGGCCGACATTTTCGTTATCGACGAGGCCGCGGTTCCCATTCCGCCGCCTATCACAAACAGAATGATGAAAATCATCGGGTTTGCACTAATGGCGGCACTGATTTTCTCACTCGGGCCGGTTCTCATTATGGATTACCTTGACAAAACGGCCGCAACCGAATTCGAGGTAAAACAGATGACTGACATGATGGTACTCGAGAGCATCCCCGTTATAAAGAAGTCCAGGAAATCGAAAAACGGAAGGAGCGCGCTATATGAACCAGCCTAACAATATCAAAGAAACTCCAACAATGGAAATTCTCAGGGATTCAATCAACGGCTCCGACGAAAACTCGAAGCATCTCCCTCCCCTGTTGATTGATGAGGAGTTTCCAGGGTATGTCGTCGAGCTGTTCCGCTCTCTAAGAACAAAAGTCCTGCTTAGCCTCTATGAACAGAAGAATAACAGCGTTGCGATTACCAGTCTTGAATCGGGGGCAGGCAAAACGACCGTTTCGGTTAACCTTGCATTGATGATGGCTCAGCGCAATATTCGAACTCTTCTTGTTGATGGAGACATGCGCCGCGGAGAACTGCATTCGCTCCTGGGACTACGAGAACGGCCTGGACTCACGGAATTTCTCGAATCTCGCATACCCGTAACGGAAGATAATGTTCTTAGATTGATCCAGGGGAGACCCGACTCAAATTTCCGGTTTATTTCCTCGGGTAGAAAAATACCACATTCTTCGGAGCTTCTGTCCGAAAAAACCTTCAGAGCCATGATGCAGGCATTGGAGAAGATATTCGACGTGGTCGTGCTCGACCTACCTCCGTTGGGGATGGCAGTCGATCCTGCCGTTGTGCAGGATGTTGTCGGCAAGTACGTCTTCGTAGCGCAGGCCGGCTCAACCAATATGGTCGATCTGTCAAAGAAGATAGAGGAATACCCGGCAGTAAGTGAAAAATCCCTCGGAATTGTACTCAACAAGGCTTCCATCGACAGAAAGCTGAGTTATTACAAATACTCGAAATACTATTCCTTGGACGAAGATCGGAAGAACGGGAAAAAGCATAAAAGTTCGAAAGGGCGGCGCGACAGGCACCGAAAACCTGGTGAAATGGAAGAAGTGGAGACGACGGCCGAGAAATCACTCTGAGAGAGAACCGGATCCCAGTTTTCGCCCATCTCCCGGCTCGATGAGTCGGGAGTTTTTTGTTCCTGGTCTGAACGGCATGCGCATTGCATCTATATGTTGCAGGTGATGTACGGCGTTCCCTCATCACTACACCCTGGAATTGCGAGGTCTATTATGAATAAAATAACCGTAGCACCATACCTGTCATTACTGTTTCTGGTTTTGGCAAATCCGGCAAAGGGAATGGCGGCGGAGAACCTGAAAACCATGAGTGTCCCCGAGGAGAGTCTGTCTTTCCGTCGATCAACGATGACCGGAACGATTACCTGGCTCGATAACGTGGTGTATGGTATCACAATGGACGACGACGAAGGAAGAGAGCATGTTCTGGCGGTCGATACTCACATCGGACTCGGTGAATTCTACGAAGGTGACAAGGTTAGTATCGGCTTCTATCAGTCGAGCGTTATTGAAATTCGTGAACCGACCAGTGAGGAACGCGAGATCCCTCTTGCCGTAATCGACGGAATCGTCGATGCACCGGAGGGAACATTGCCGGCGGCAGGGGGGCTGGTAGTCATCAAGGCCCTGGTGCGGATTCTTGATGTCGATGGGGCAAATAAGACAATCATGGTTGAGGCGCCCAACGGAAATGAGTTCACGCTCTTCGCCGGCACTCCTCTTGATATCGCGTCAATAAAAAAAGGAACCGAAGCGATGGTAACATTCACGGAAGAATTCGCAATATCACTGGAAAAGGCAAATCCCATGTCGTGAGGTGGGAGTTCTTCGGCAGGGCATGCTGATTTCCACCGAATATACAAACCACAGAGATCACTGAGTTCACATAGGAGTTCAGGTTCTCTGTGGATACCCCTGCGCTTTTCGTAAGGCAATCTCGCACAACATCTTACGCATACTGCTCGTTCTCGGCTGCTAAACTTGGGTTAGCAGGCAGTTCGTCCACCAATTCAATGTATTTCGGAACCATTATCGGCTCAAGGCTTTTGCGACAAAACAGAGTAACATCGGACGCCTTTATGGAGGCGCCTGGTTCCGGTAATACAAACGCCTTCAGCGCATGTCCCAGAATTTCGTCACGGACACCGATTACCGCAACCAGACCAATCCCTTCCATTTCCAGAATCACATTTTCCACTTCCTTCGCGCTGATTCTCTCGCCGGCGGAGATAATCGTATCGTCTTTCGGCCCGACACGATACAGGTATCCATCTTCATCCATTCGGAAATGATCACCAGTGAGTACTCTCCTGTCCGCGGGATACAATCCGGAGAAGAAGCGGGATTCACTATCCTCTGCAGAGTTCCAGTATCCCTGCATCACGTTAGCCCCCCGAACGACCAATTCTCCAATATCGTTGGGTCCGAGCGGCTTACCATCGATTCGCTTAATGGAAACCTCACAGTTGGGGATAGGCCTGCCCATGGATGTGGGATGCGCCCTGAATTCCTCGGGGGCCAAACGACTCACTTGACTGCATTCGGTAATGCCGTACATGGTCATGATATCTGCGTTTGGGAAAACTGCTCGCAACTGTCCAACCTGACCCTCCGACAAAGTCCCTCCGGTATTGACAATGTAGCGCAAAGACTTGAGGTCTCTGGGTCGAAATTCGTTCTTCCTCTGCAATAACGCGGCAACGGCCGGCACGATAGGAAGACCGGTTACTCCCTCAGTCTCGATGGTGTCCAGAGTCCGATTGATATACTCGTAAGATTCCCCAAAAACCATGGTTCCGCCGAAAAGTACTGTCGTTATGACCCGATACATACCATAGTCGAGTGATAGAGGTAGCGTGTCGAGAACCACGTCGTTTTCCTCGTTTCCTACACACTGTGTGATGCTTTTTGCGGCGGCGATCATGTTCCGGTGAGTCTCCATCACTCCTTTTGGGCCACCGTCGCCGGAAGTATAGACAATCGCCGCCAGGTCCGAGTCGATTCCCCGGGGCTGACGCGATATGTCCGGCCGAGGATGCAGACTGAGCAATTCATTCCATCCGAACGACCAACCGCCCGTTTCCGGAGGACGCTGTCCCTCTCCTTCCACCCAGATGACGGAACACCCCACATGGGGATACTGCTTGAAACAGTCTACTACGGTCTCCTTCGTCTCTACATGGGAGACCAGGGCCTTCGCTCCGCTGTCTTCGAGTATATATCCCAATTTGGAGGCTTTGACTGTTGCCCCGTCGAGTACCACAAAAGTCCCCCCAGCCTTCATGATACCGTAAATCGCAACAACAGTTTCGACCGATTTACCAAGATGGACCACCACCCTGTCACCTCGTCGGATTCCACTGTCCATTAAAGCAGATGCGAATCGATTTGCGTGATGATCGATTTCAGCGTAGGTCAACCGATTATCGCCACATACCAAACCCGTATGATACGGTAAGCGCCTGGCCGTTCGTGCAAGCCATTCATGTACCAATACCGGATCAAACTCAATCATACGGTCCTCCACATTCCGGCGCCTCCGCCGCAACAAGTACTCCAGTGAATCATACAATTATTCTCAACACCTTACAGCACCGGAAAAGCCGGCCTATGATTCCGACTAGACCCCTTTTTCGATACCATTATCAGTGTCATGCTTTGTCGAGCTGTTTCCCGGAGCCAATCTTTTTTCGCACCGGCCGTAACCCCCGTACGAACTCTTCGTACGACGCCTTATGTGTAAGGGGTACTTCGGCACGAGCCACGGGTACTGCTTTGGGATATCCAATCACTACTCCCGGCGGAACATCGCGAGTCACCACCGTACCTGCTTGTATAATAGCTCCGCGTCCGATCTTCACACCCGGGAGGATGACACAATGCGGCCCAACAAAAACATCCTCCTCAATCAGTACTCGTCCCGCTTCCGCCGTGGTACGACGAGGGCCCCAGTAGAAATGAGTGATTATGCTGCTTCGGATGCCGATGCTGCTGTCGTCTCCTATGGTAACCGATTCCGGGTGAAGCTCATCGATGTATACCAGACGGCTGATCCAGACGTTTTTCCCGATAATAGCCCCTCGTTTCCGATGCAGCCACGGTCGGAGCGAATATCCGCCCGGGGCATTGAAACTTATCCTGTGAAGAAATCGTTGTGTCAGTCCCTGCCCCATTCCGGCATCCTCTCTATTGTCCCCAACGCGGCGAGATTTCAATATTTATGCCAATCAGATCCAAAACACGGGCGACGGTCCCGTTCACTATATCGTCTATTGATTTCGGCCGTGTATAGAACGCGGGCATAGGAGGACATATCACAACTCCCATCTCAGCCGCTTTTGCCATTAAGGCAATATGCCCCTTGTGCAACGGTGATTCCCTAAGCACCAGAACCAGTATTCTTCTCTCTTTGATTGTCACGTCCGCGGCTCGCGTGAGTAAGGTATCAGCATATGAATGAGCCACGGCCGATAATGTCTTTATCGAGCATGGAGCGATTACCATTCCGTCGGTCTTGTACGACCCGCTCGCCAAAGGTGAAGAAAAATCAGAAAGGTCGTATGCTCGCGAGGCCAACTCACGGACATCCTTCGGATTTCTGTCGGTTTCCTTCTCGATAACGTCTTCGGCGTTTCGAGAGATCACCAGATGCGTCTCCGCTTTGCCCTTGAGCGCTTCAAGCAGTCGAATTCCATATATTGAACCTGATGCTCCGGTGATGCCCACGGCAATCTTTCTCACAAAGATACTCCTCTCGATCAATACAGGATTTATTTGTTCTCAGCCTGTACGGCGTCACTCGACTGCGAAACTTGGGCTAAGCTCAGGTTTTAGCCGGCCTGAAAATCAAGCGTATACTTCGTTATGTTCAGTATTCGACGCGTAACACGGCAAACTTCCGGTATCCGTCTACACACGCAACCCATGTGCCGGCGCCGGTTTGGTGAGGATCTACATGGTGCATACCGTGTCGATTCCATGGTTCCCTTCCCGCATCCACAACAGGACGAGAAAACAAATTTCCCTCGGCGAACGAGGATTGGCTCAGCTCGGTAATGGCAAAGGCATGTACCCGTTTCCCATAGGTGGGATAGCTGTCCTGCGCGAATCGAGTGGGGATTCCGTTATACAGGAGTACTCTCCCGGCCGGTCGCGCCTTTCTCCCGTTATTGCGGACGACAGGACTTACCGGGTGCTCGGTGAAGTCACCCCGGAGTGATTCGGCCGTGAACAGCCTGAGCTCATCATGCTTCCGCGGTGTACTGCACGTCAATAACCACCATCGGTTTCGAAATTGGAAAAGTACCGAATCGGAATATTTTCCTTCGACCAGTGTTCGTACATATTCCCAACGATTCGGGAACTCGTCGGTACGGTATATTCTTACGCCGTCGGCGGTCGCACTTTCCGGTATCATGTACCAGTCTCCCCCATCTCTAAATACAAACGGGAATGATAGGTGAAACGGCTCGTCAAGCACAATGCTATGGTATGTCCAATCGGCACAATCCGGGCTTACCGCCAGTCCAATTTCCCCATGTCCCGACAGTTGGCTCATTACCTCAAAGAACATATACCAGGTTTCCTCGTGTTCTACCATAAACGGATCGGCAACAAAGGAAGCCGAAACATCCGTAACGTCACGGGCGGTTAAAACCGGATTTGAAACCTGAGGGTGAGCCTCCAGTCGGTCCAGAGACGCCCCCTGGTATATCCCAATCGACCATTCGAGTTCACGATCGACGGTGATTCGATCACTGGAGAATAGAACGTAAAAAAGAGCACCGGTTGCCGTCGCGAAAAGCACGATGAAAATCAATGCGAATTTGTACCTGATACTCATGAAACCTCACGGGATTTGTTTACACTTTGGCTGAAACGACCGCTCATCTGAAGCAATTTGAAAAGCCGGTGACGCAAACAAAGAGTTTGCACGAAATGGCGAACACGAGAGCCGTGGAAATCCGTAAGCCCAAGCTTCGCCAGCACCGAAAACAGTACATGGTCTTCGGCCCCCGGCAGTCCTACCGAAGTGCCTCGGAAAATCGCCGGGCTCTTGCGGGCAATACGAGTTACCTCGTACTTGTACGCGTGTGGATTGCTGTCCGGCACCCCGGCGTAGTCCATGAAGGGTCCGTCGGTCACACGTTTTCCCGGCAATATCCGGCCCTCCAGAACTATTTCGGCCGTGCCGGGAATCACACATCCAGTCGTCTTCCCAACGGCAAGAGGAAAGGGGTTATTCATAAGAGCGCCGGCAAACCCGGTTTCATCATCACATTCACGCAGACTGGCGGCGGCGGCTATCACCAAAGGTTCCGGTACTCCAATTCCGACTCCCATGGGAAGTGATTCTCCACGTTTCTCGGCCTCCATCATGTGCCGGCTCAAATGGCTGTGGGGCGAAACGGAAACCGTAGTATGTCGCCGATCCAGAACCTGCATTCTGTACACGCCAACATTACGAATTCCCGTTTCTGGTTGGCCGGTTATATTGACATGCCAGGTTCCGATATAGCGTCCTCCGTCGGCCGGGTGCCACCATGGGACCGGGAGATCATAGAGGTTTACCGACTTCCCACGGTACTCCAAGTCCCATACAGGCTCTATGAATACCGGAGAAATTCGCTCTCCCCGTCGTTTGCGAATGTATCTCAAGGGGCCGATCCCCTGATCTCCGGTGTTTCCCAAGGCAGCATTGAACGACAACGACGTGGATAACACATTACACAGCACGCTGAAATCTGGATACCCGTCAATACATTCGAAGAGGACCGGACGACCTGAAGATCTTGTGATCTGTCCCAGTTCGTATTTCCAGTTCACTTTTTCCGTAATGCGATGCAGTATTCCCGCTTTATCCAACTTCTCCACGAGCGAATGCATGCGCTTTGACCTCTTTCCCAAGCTCGTACGAGGTTTCTTTAATCGCCCGGACAGCAGAAACCCCCTGCATGAAGGCATCCTCCATGGAGGTATACTCCCAGGCCCCGAAACGACCAACGCTGAAAATCCTGTTCTGAGCCAGGTATTCCCGTATCGCAGAAAGCGAAATCTGCCTGGCTTTGTCAAATACCACATATGCGTATGGAATATCGATAATTTTTTCGGCCAGAATCGGCTGTTCTTCTCGAAGGATACCCATTGCACGAAGATCGCCTATCGATTTGTCCAGAGCATATTCTCTGTCTATCCCAAGGTATGGATCATAGGCAATTTCCAGGTAAATCGATCCGCAGTCGTTCGGCGCCACATTGTTTGAAAACGCGGAGGGAAACCCCGCCCGGTGAAAAATGAATTTCGATTCGGGAACATAAATCCAATGTCGGCCGCCCCCCGGATCACCTTCAACGCCCAGGTTTATGTTCAATACCGACACATGAGAAAGAGCACGGGCCGCTTCGCGGATTTCGGATGGGACGTGCTTTATCGATTCTATCAGGAGAGGTAATGGCTGGGTCGAAATCAGGTAGTCGTACTTTTCCCTTCGCCCTCTGTCCGTCCTGAAAGCCCGAACTGTCGGATCAATTTCCACGACCGTTTCGCCCAGCCTCGGTTTTTCCAATCCCTCGGCCAGCGCATGCACCA
Organism: uncultured Fibrobacterota bacterium; assembly: GCA_964346405.1. Lineage (GTDB taxonomy): Bacteria > Fibrobacterota > Chitinivibrionia > Chitinivibrionales > CAYFVL01 > CAYFVL01. The sequence goes on along the minus strand of CAYFVL010000005.1, from coordinate 35,016 downwards.
GCGATTCAGTTCCCCCATAATCGGGATAGTAAAAAGTGGAGTTGTACCCTAAATGGGTTTCATTGCTTGAGAGTAGCCCATGCAACAATAACCTGAGGTCCGATGAAGGCACAAATCGTCCAATGCAGTCGGGGGTGAGTTCCTTTGGAGAACGTTGGTAAAGCTTGGTATTGTAGGGGACCATGAAGTGTTCGGCAATGCCGGTCCCGAAGTAGTGCACTATCCAATCATGGAACGTCTCGATAACCGGCACATCATTGGCAAATGATTGCCTGGCAAATTCATATACGCAATCAACCACCACATCCTCGGGTAACCCTCTCAGATTTGCCTGAAATGGATACTGCGTAAATACCCCCTTGGAATATATCCAGGCACTCCGAGTCCGTTCCACGAGGTTGTTACCGATACGCTTTCTCACGATATTTTCAAAGTACTTGCCTCTGAAATGGAGAAGATGGCCCGTGTAATCGAAGAGAAAGCCGTTTTCACTTTCCGTTCTGCAAAGTCCACCCAAGCGCGATTCTCTCTCAAATACTCGGTATGCAATGCCGGCTCCGCTCCGCTCGATTTCGTGAGCAGCTCCAAGCCCGGCCATACCACCACCAATAATTGCCACATGCGTCATCTATTTACTCCCGACAGGATTCCCTCTACCAACCACCGAACCAGCTACGACACCGTCGTTTTCCGTTTTCAGGCGAACGATTTCTTCATACAGGTCCTCAAGACTCCGGGTGAACTTCTCCGGATGAAAATCTTCGAAAGCCATACGTTGACCGTTTAGCCCCATTTCGTCTGCTCGTGATCTATCGGAAAGCAACGAAATCAGGGATTCCTCGAGCCGGCTCACATCTCCATACGGAACCAGAAAACCGGTTTCACCGTGACGCACCAGTTCAACACTTCCTCCCACAGCCGTGGCGACTACCGGGAGCGCGGAAGCCATCGCTTCCAGAATGACAATCGGACAACCTTCGGTACGAGATGGAAGCACAAAGACATCGGCTTCCGAAAGTGCTTCGAAAGAGTTCGACGCATAACCCGCAAACCGAACTGTATCGTTCAGGCCGAGTGAATCAACTATTCTCTTCAATTGCTGCTCCAGAGGTCCCGTCCCGACCAGTGTCAAGAGTACGTCCGGAACTCTCTTGTGTACTTCCTTAATTGTATCCAGAAGGTATGGGAGTCCTTTTTCTTCCGAAAGCCTCCCCACAAAGCACACATTCTTCCCCCCGGACTTTTTCCTTTTCCTTTTCACTCGTGAGTATTTTTCCAGGTTGAACGGTGGGTAAACCACTTCGAACGCCGGATCGGACCGGCCCGCCGACCATTCGTCCCGTATGTATTTAGAAGTGACGACATACCGATCGATATGCTTGAGCATTATACCTACCAGTGGCTGAATAGCTCTGTCCCGCAAGCGCTTGTACGGGGAAGGAGCCGTGTCTTTGAGCGTCATCTCAGTGGCAATAATGCCGGGAACACCTGCTTGTTTCGCAGCGAGGGTTCCATACAGGTTTGCCTTCAGTACGTGCGTTTGCACAATATGCGGTCGATATTTTTTAAACAGTTTTACCAGTGCGAAGTACTGCTTCGCCTCGTTCCGCAGCCCCCCGGGTACATTCATGCACAAAATTTTCCCTCCGAGGCGTTGAAATTCTCTTGAGAAATCACTTTCCTCGTGCTCGTAAACCCCCACGGCCAATTCAAAACGGGATCTATCAAGGTTCCGTGCCAGGATTGTCAGGATCTCTATCAATCCGTTATATACGTTGAATGACTTGTAAACGTGGAGAACCTTGATTTTTTCCATTCGGAAACCCCATTTTTTTGGCTAAGGTGAACAATCAGCCTATTCGCAAAAGTCGGGCCAACTCCTTCGCATAATACGTAATAATGATATCGGCGCCGGCTCTCTTCATCGCGGTCACCATCTCGTCGAGCACCCGTCGTTCATCGATCCGCTCCTGCTGCACCGCCGCTTTCATCATGGCATACTCCCCGCTGACCGAATAGACGGCCAGAGGCCGACCAAAGCGTTCCTTCGCACGATATACGACATCGAGGTGCATCATGCCGGGCTTCACCATTACGATATCAGCACCCTCTTCAATATCCATTTCAATCTCCCTGAGAGCTTCCTCCGCATTCCCAAAATCCATCTGGTGGGTCTTCTTGTCCCCAAAGGTCACCACAGAATGCGTTCCTTCTTTGAAAAATGGATCGAAAAGCGCGGAGGCGTATTTCGCGGAATAGGACATGATGGCCGTCAACGAGTGTCCTTCGGCATCGAGTCCTCGACGCAGTGCGGCAATCTGCCCGTCCAGCATGGCGGCCGGCGCGACAATATCGGCTCCGGCATCAGCCTGACTTACAGCAACTCTGGTCAAGAGTTCGAGCGAGCGGTCATTGTCAAGCGCTCCGTCTTCAACGATTCCGCAATGTCCGTTCTCAGTGTACTCGCACAAGCAGGTATCGCTTATCACCAGCATGTCGGGTACTGCCGCTTTTATCTCCCTGATAGCCGATTGCACGATTCCGTATTCCGAATAGCTTTCCGATGCCGCTGCATCTCGACGGGCCGGTAGGCCGAATAAAAGTACCGCCGGGATCTTCAGCTCCCGTACTTCGTGCACTTCTTCAATAATGCGATCCACCGAAAAGTGGTATATTCCCGGAAGCCCGGAGATTTCCTCTCGAATATCGTTGCCGTGCACCACGAAGAGTGGATACACCAGGTCATCGATGCCGACGTGCGTTTCACGAACCATTCGTCGGATTGAGTCGTTTCTACGGAGTCTCCGCATACGGTGCTGTGGAAATGCCATACTATCCTCCCGGTTATGCCCCCATGTGGAACGGTAATATTTTCCCACTCAAGGTCGATTTCGGTGCTTCTCTTTTTATCCGGATCGCCCGCGCCTGCTTCCACATTTCAGATCCGGACTGCGCCCATGATTCCGGGCTTCGCTCAGATTTTTTGAGCAGTTGCATGAATGTATGAATAACGGAATCCTCATCTACGTTGCCAATAGTAGGATTGATAAGCAGACGATATCGATTGAATCCCTTTTCATCTTCTTCCTCCACCAACTGATAGTCAGTGCTCTGTCCTCCAAAACGCAGGGGAAGCTCTTGCTCGATTATCTGGATAAAATCGGTATCCACAAACGTGACGCCTTCTCCGGTCAGTTTTTCATAGCTTCGAATTCCACAAAGATGGGTATCGAACCCGATTTTCCCGAAGGGACAGTTTTCTTCTCTTGTATAAACTGTTCCGTAATCTCCCATCCCCACATTCAGCAGGAGCTTTGGAGATTCATAGAGTAGAGTCGTAAACAGGAAAGAGTTCACTTCTCGATCAAAATGCGGTATTCTCAACGGCAGAGGTACTACCGCGGTGGTATCCTTATACAAGTGACAATCATCGCTTTCTCCTTCATTTCTCGGATTGCCGCACCCTCCGGCAATAACGCCCGCCTCTGATATTCCATATACCGGTACCGCTCGTGCTCCCATAGTTTCAATCTCTTTGCGTTTGTGAGCGGTAAGCGTTTCACCGGTAACAAAGAACCGGGCTCCGTTCAGACTCAGTCCGGCTTCCCTGGCGGCAATACACACCCGGACCGCCGAAGTGGCAAAAGTATACACCACACAGTGATCGTTTTCTTTTAGCATATCCGCCGCCCATCGGGCGACTTTGTGCGCGTAGTTAAGATTCGCATACTCAGGTTTCGCCAGCGGCACGCCATAGAACCGTGAGGCCAGAAAAATGAGATCGGTACCCCATCGCTTCTCCCAGTTGACGCGGATCTGCTCCTTATCTACCTGGGAAAACCACTTGCGCGGAGGATTCCCTATGTGAGAGAAACGGAGAGAGGAATTTATCCCGGGTGCCCCGGGGAATATCGGGAACCAATTGGCAATGGGTGATGTAAGTGCATCGTGGGCGTCCAACAGGAATGCATCGTAAAGGGAGCGCTGCACCAGGTAGTCGAAATCTATTCGAACCCGTGTACCGGCGCTCCTCGTCGCTCCGCTTCTGACCTCGTACGCTTCCTGCAAAAAAGGATTATCGAAATCCTTTTCTTGACACTGAAATGAAGCGCCGTTGCGGGACACCGCCGTTTTTCCCTTGAATTCATCGACGGTGAAGTAGACCCCCTCATCCTTCAGCCGTAGAAGGGCGCGTTCGATGCCTTCATTTTCCACCCATCCGGAAATGTCATCGTACCCAATTCGCCTCCCGTCGAGCAGCGGACGATACGGACTCGCCTTATAGCCATACACCCCCGTTTTAAGAAGGTTCAGGAAATTCTCCTCCCGTTGGGCGATTCTCTTCTTCAATAAGCTTCGGGCCTGCCCAATTGCCTCCTTCGGCTCCAATCCCGAGTTGAAGAATTTGTGTAGACCCATCACAAATCTCACATACTTTTTCATACTTTACTCCCTCGTCTCGGTTCTTCCGGGAATCTCCAACGCCCTGCACTCGTCATAAAGACATCCCAATTTACGGCTCCACGATCTGTTTGAGAGCTTTCACCAGTTCCGAATTCGACTTCACGTACCAATATCATCAACTTCCTCATTACCTTTTCAGACGACTGGAATACTCGCGGAATTTCACTTCCGAATGCCGAAGGACCTTGTTTACAATTGATTTCGTTATAATGTCGACGGTTTCCCTGTCGGTGGGTGAAATCGATAGTTTATCGACCGCCTCATCCAGGCCCCTCTTCCTGATTTCTTCAGCTTTTTGACGTATTGACGCTATGGTAGGGATCAAATCGGAAGTTCGCACTATTTCCATGATCTCCGGGGTCCTGGCACGTATCATTTCCGACGCCTTTCGCATCGCCTGCTCACGAGCCACCGCTCCTTTCTCCGCCTCACCCTGCAGCTCATCTATATTTATCAAGCGCACCCCATTGACGGCTCCCACTTCGGGATCCACGCTTCTGGGTACGGCGATATCTATTATAAGCAAAACATTCTCTCGCCCCGTTTCAAACAGGTTTTCGATTCGCTTCAGAGTTACCAAATGGTGATCCGCGCCGACTGAGCTGATCAGAATATCGACTGAGGGTAAGTATTCCTCCATTTCATGCAGCATTATCGGAGTACCGTTGAAGCGTTCCGCAAGCTGCACCGCTTTCTGAAACGTTCGATTTACCACGAGAATATCCTTCACCCCACGACTTTTCAGATCCCTGGCGGTGATTTCACCCATTTCGCCGGCGCCCAGTACCATGACTTTGCTTTGGGACAGATCGCCAAGGATTCCTGTCGCAACCGATACCGCCATGTAAGCGATGGAAACGTGCTGCTCACCAATGCCGGATTTGGCACGGACCCTTTTCACAACTCCGAATGCTCGAGAGAACAGCATCTCAAACCCCCGTCCCGCGGATCCGATATCAAGAGCCGTCCGGTATGCATCTTTCACCTGACCAAAAACCTGCGATTCACCCGTAACCATCGATTCCATTCCCGACGCTACTCGACATAGATGCACAATAACATCTTCACCCTCATGGAAATAGAGGTATTCTGTCAACGGTTCCGGGTATTTATGGAAGTCCTGGATGAAATTCGAAAGCATCCGCGGCCGGCGGACCGTCAGTAATGCATAGATTTCTACCCGATTACATGTCGATAGTATAATTGCTTCAAGAACGTCATCTTTTGCGCAGAGAATGGCAAGCGCCGTAGGGATTTCCTCCTTTGAAAACCCGATTTTCTCTCGTACCTCAACGGGAGCTGTCATATAATTTACGCCCACCATCGACAACCACATAACACCCTTGCCCTCACTTGGTCGTATTCTTGTTGCGTGCATTTCTTCCATATCTGTATTCCCGCCACATAGCATTCTGAAATTGGCTGTATCTTTCACCACCATCGGGAGTTGCCCCGTGCCGGCCGGGAAACCGGCCGATTCCGTCTGAACTGTCCCTGTCTTCTATACACCCCCCGGAACCATCGGGCCCGAACGTTACGCCATATTCATCCCAGCTTTCTCCCGGCGGCGCACACGGATCGGGTTGCGCGACAGTCCCAAATTCCACCCACCTGTCTACGTATGAAAAGAAATTTTCATTGTTCCATAGCTCTCTGATCTCCGGAATCAGAATTGCGGTCAGAGCTTCACCCTTCCATGGTTGACTAGTGCAGCAAAATTGATACCCTTTTCCCGGTTCAAAACCACCATCGATATAACCGTAAGGATCTCGATATGATTTGTACCCACGAGCATGTCCCTTTCGGACATGACTGAAAACGGTTTCCCAGTAACGCTCTTCCAATCGCTTTTGACCATATCCCTTACTGGACCCATATAGCGCTTTGTTATTTTCATTGTAAATCAGATGATCTTCGTGAAAGAAATCTGCGTCCTTCAGGTACTCTTTCATTTCCCTGTTTTGCAGCAGGACCGCCGCGAAAGTCATCGGGAGTTTTTGTCCGGGTCGATGCCCTCCTCCGGGTCCCCAACGGTGTCCGTTTAGCGCCATGTGGTATAGATCAATTCCGTACTGAACATAAGCCACTACCGCCCCGAGTTTACTCTCCGGGGGATCCGACAAGAGCAATGCCAGAGCGGCATCGCCATTGCGTTGGGCGATATCCGCACCATAATCCGGAATATTCTCGATAGGGTGCAGGTTTCTCCCGACACGACCTTCCTTATGGTCCAACTGCAACATGCCGAATGTCTGTTCCACCCACGCTAGAGTGGGGACTGGGCCTACCGGATCCAGAGAAGACAAATGCCTCATCTGGAGATCGCTTACACGATAGTACGGCTTGGAGTTCCCCACATAAGGAGGACGGAATACCTGCGATCCGCTACCGGGAGGTTCTTTCTCCACAACAGTCAACACTGCCGCTGTCAACAGACACTCACGACACCTATTGCCTTGTCGAGGTTTCGATGATCGCACCGTTTTGACCACGGATATCGTTCCCGCCAAAGTGCATGGGACCATGGGAATTAGAGATATGTCATAGTTGTCGATATCGGCGGCAAATCCCTGGGGCCCCTCGACCTTCGGGTTTACTTCCCACCCGTTTTCTTCTCCATCGAAAACCGGTGTGATTTCGGTGATGATTACCGGACCCAGAACCCATGGGTCACCATTGGCAAAGGCGCCGGTTTTGTAAGCACTGTCGAAATACCACTCTATTCCATCTTTCGCGATCTTGTTAGCCTTGTTTGACGCCGAGACTCTATCGGCTGTCATTACCCCCTCGATGGAATCTCTGGGCGATGCGCCCTCTCCACATGTGAGAAAGACTCCTACCGCTATGAGATAAAGGTGTATCCTTCGCTTCATCTCTTACCGCCTCCAATTCTTCCAGGTATCAAAAAGTGGTTTTTTAAGAAACATACCCCATTCGTTCTAAACCATCACTTCGCTTTGCACCGAAACGGACTCCTTTTCGAGTCGGCCCAGCACGTTTTCCAAAATGTCCACAGCTCGGGGCCAGTTGAACTCCGACGCCGTCTTTGTTCCATTGCTTGAGAGGTATTCCCAGAGCGTCCGGTCATCCAGCAGCTTTCCGATATTTTCCAGAAACGCATCGGTATCTCCTACGGGCACCAGTATTCCGTTTCGTCCACTCTCTATAATTTCCCGACTTCCTACATTGTCGCTGCTTACGACAACCGCACCGCATGCCATCGCCTCGAGTACCGGACCCGGCAATCCTTCCATCCTGCTATTCACTACCCAAACCTTAACTTCGGAATACAGTTGCCGGGCGATTTCAATTGAGGGATACTGGTAATACTCCCCCGTTTCCAACCATTTGGGTCGTAAGCGTTCTCCGAATGCACGAATTCTTTCATGCGGCCTAGATCTTTTGAATTCCTTCACCAGCCGTTCCGCATACTCCGGCGCTTTGTTATAGTGCGTCGCATGCATAAAGCCGATTCCGGCACGAGTCCAGCCCTCATCATAGTATTGATCGGTATTCACGCCGTTTGGAACAACGCTCATCACCGGAGCTCCCAATTTCTCCAATATCGGTATCAGGGTTTGCGATACCGCAAGGGTCGGCATTTCTCCTCCCCAGACACGACTAGTCAAATCCGGCTTATCGGCCGCAAACCCATGACAGAATCGCACCTTCACGACATCGGCGTTAAGCTGCGCGACATCGTCTATCGCGTGGGTTCCCACTGCTATCACAATCTCACCTCTATGAAAACTCAGAGACGACAATTTCGAATACCGGCGAATTTCACCTTTGAAGTTTTCCCCCCAATGGTGAAAATCGCGTCCTTTTGCTCGAAGGTACAATGTTTTCAAAGGCGTTCGCACCTTCTGAGCGACAGTTTCCTCCGGGTTACCCGCTGCGATCCTCACATTGTAGCCCCGATCGATGAGATGATTACCCATCTCAACCGTCACGCGTGATCCTCCGGAACGGTTGATTGAGGGCAAAACAAAGGTTATCCTTCTTTGTGTTACAAGATCGTGACCCGTGTCGCAATTTTCCATGGTCCTATTCCTCTCCATAGTATGCTTGTCCGAACTTCGGCGGAACCCCCGCATTCAGCTTTTTGAAACACTCAGAAACATGTTGGGCAGGAATGTTGCCGCATACCGAAGCGCATCTTCCCTTTGATGCATCCTGCGGTACGATGAAGCAAAGACTTCACGTGCTTCAGATTTTCTGCCATCCCTCAGCAATGCCATTCCCCAGCCCCGCCGGTATTGGGCCAGGCGATACTCGACAACATGTCGTTCTTCGTGTGTCAAATCCGGCCTTTCCGCAAGTGACTCATGTATCCGGGTCATTATCCGTTTTGCGTCAACCGGTTCCATTAGTCGGCGTGCCGAAATGCCGGATGCGCCGGTGGACCGTCTTCTGATATGGACGAACCGGCGTGTATCGAAGCCCCAGGATCCCTCAAGGGCTAATCGACAAAACATGTCAAAATCTTCATATATCAGTTTGATCGATTCATCGAATCCGCCAATCTGTTCCAACACCGTGCGTTGAATGATGCTTGTCTGGACCCATGCAGGACCGTGAAGGAGCTGTATACGCAACGGCCTCTGGACAACCGCTGGTATATTATGTGTGAGTCCCGTCCGACCGAATAGATCGCTACCGATAATATCGTTTCGATCAAGTGTAGCATTTACCACATGCGCAATTAAACCTGGTGTAACGGTCACAGTTTCGATTTGAGCCCTCAGTTTATCCGGTTCCCAAGTGTCATCCGAGTCCAGGAAGGCGATCCATTCTCCACGAGCCACTCGCATTCCTAAATTGCGTGCCGCGGCGGCTCCACCATTGGTCCGACGGATAACTCTGATTGAATCAGAATAGTCGGCCAAAACCGCATCGGTTCCGTCGTCGGAACCATCGTCGACCACGATTATTTCTCGGTCGAGAAAGCTTTGGTTCAATGCACTGTCAATTGCTCCGCTCACCGATTGCCGCCGATTATAGGTTGGAATTATTATGCTGACCAACGGTTTCATACTTGCGAATCCTTCTCGGTAAGTTCCAGGATATCACGAATCCGCATGAAGAAGCGGAATCATTCAATTACCTATACTGATGGAAAGTATAGATCTCTCAAGTATCATGCCGAAGTGTTGCTTCGGAATACTCCCGCAAGATCAGACATATAGGGAAGTTTTCTGGTCGTCATATAGATCAGGGCAAGATACATAAACCCGACAAGGGTTCCGATTGCCACGAATCCGATGAATCTGGTTTCTTCCAGTAAAGGGGTCATTCCCCCAAACAAACCCGCCATGGTCATTGCCGCTCCGATAGACAGAGGAAACAATAGCGGTTTATAATAAGAGCCGACGGGAATACCCGCCGCCTTTGAGACCAGTACGGGTTGTATTATGAGCTTTGTTACCATCATTGGAATTGCCGTCCCGAGTGCCGCCCCTATGATCCCAAGCCTGATTACCAGAGCTATGCTTATCGTCAGATTCGCCACTGCCTCGGCAAGCGAGAGCTTCGCAAGACCGCGGTAAACACCATATTCAGGAATTCGGCCCAGGTGGAAATCCCGATAACATATACCAGAACCGTAAAGGCTCGACGGTTTGCTTCGAAAATGTTGAAGAATCCGGTCAACGGTTCGGCAACCATTACGGATACCAGAATTATTGAAGTACCGGTAAAGAGAAAGAGAAAAAATGCGGTGTTCACTGTTGCATTCAGCCCTTTCGTATTTCCCAATTCCGCATCGCGCACCACATATCTCATTACCGCGGATCTCACACCGAGATTCAACAAACCATAGTAGCCGGCGAATGAATGGACCAGAGTCCAGATTCCGTATCCGTCCTTCCCCACATACCGAATAATGACCGGAGTCATTACAAATCCCAACGCCACGTGGATCACCAGCGTGATAAAATTGCTCAGTGCATTCCTGGCCGGCGACGGTTTTTTCCTGCTCACTACTATTGCCTCTTTCTATATCCGTTGCTAATCCCGCATACCGCGCCTGAAAAAACGCGCCCGGCGAAAGCCGCGCGCGGTTCTTGCATAAGTACGACAAGGTTGAAAATGGATGTGCTCCGTTTGCGCCTTTGCCTGCAACGACCACCGCTTATCATGGATTCATAATACTGATGCGGGATGGCCCCAAAAAAGAGATGGAGCTTCACTTCATAGCTTCACCGGCTGCCGGTGGTGCTTCCCTGAAATCTTCACCGGGGATTTGTCTCCATCACCATTTACTCCAGAGGCTTGGGGTTGATGATTCTCCCTCAGTATGATCCGGGGTGCGCCCGGTTCCTCTCCGATTCTCCATGTATCGGTCAAAAGACTTTCAAAATCGGTAAATAACGTTTCCGCTTTAAGGCGGACTTTGGAGATTCTTTGCTCCAGCATTTCACGATATGTATCGCGTGCGACATACGTCCTGTGTATCTGATCGAGTACTTGCCCTTCATTTTGATATCGGGGATCGGCGATAAGGCCCTCCAGATTCAGTGATTCCATCACGCCCTGAAATTTCGGGCTATACGCGACCCCGACTGCCGGTACTCCCAGGGAAAGGGCTGCAATACAGACATGCATCCGTGACGCCACCACAAAATCGCAATTCGCTATTAGCGATTTGACTTCACGTTGATCGTATTGGAACTTTGGGAGAAGCACTCGACTCCCCCGCAATCCGCGATCGAATTCATCGTGCAAGGTTATACAGACCGCCTCATCCGACTCAGGATTCTCCGCTCCGAAAACATGGGGCAAAAGAACCACGGGGCCGGGATGGAGATTCAGTAAGAGGTGTACCAGTTCGCGCACGAGGCGTTGGTAATCTACGCGTAAGCCGAACATATTTGCTCGAGAGTATCCCCCCATGTAGAGAAGACCACTGACATTGACCGCAATTGGCTTTATCGTTCCACCTTTTGTACTCTCTCCAACGAAGCCTTTCATTTCCGGACTGCCGGTGCTTACCGGAAGCGTAAATGCCATGTCCGGCCTGAATTGCACCTTGCTTCTATTTCCCGGAAACCCTGCAAGATCCCGGGCGCGACGAAGGCTTATGTAATCACGTGCGTAGACGCGCTTTGCGGACAATAGAATGATCCGTGCCGTCCACCGAGCAAGACTTGTCCGGAACGGACCAACCGTTTGAGGAAGCAGTATCAGGGGTTTGCCCATAACGGCTACCAGCATCTGCGGTATAGAAACATAAAAGAATCGAAATGCGCCATAGATATCGCTGAAGCTGTCTCCGCCACTTGCGGCCGCGACCATATCACATTTTTCAAGGTGTTCAAGGACGGGAAAACGTGAAAGCAGGGAGTGCCGCCTCATTGTCGGCAATAGTCTCCCGATAAATGCGGCCAACAACAAAAGGGCGACATTATTCCGGAGAGTTACATTTTTTGAGAACCGTACTGGAACAACCTTGACAGGCACTCGACGACCGTTGCATAGTATATGCTCGCACAAAGCCTCATCTTTCGCATAATCCAGAAGAGAAATGCGCGCGTTTGGGAAATGCCGAAGGATTCCTGAAATGGCGCTGTCGGTCAGAGCGTTTACTCCGAGATTGTTCGTTGCGTAGGTTACTCCCAAGAGGCAGATAGAGGGGGAGCCTCCGCGCTCAGACATTTGACTCATGCGGCCTCCGTGGACAGCTCAGGGGTTTCTTCTTCATATTCTTCCTCCGCAATCATCGATTCCGTTGCTATTGCTATATCCCGAGTGGACCCGATAGCGCCAAGAAGCATGTACCAGAAAACCACGATCTGATCGAAATAAGAGACAGATAGAAAAGATGCCGCATGTCCCAGCAGCGCCGCACCAAGTGCCCACACAACAATCTTGTTACTGAACCCGAATTCTGCCGCGTCAAACGCCCTTATAGCCCTACCGATCGTTCCGAATGCTATGACGATCACCGCAATGAACAGTCCCATGGTGATCAGTCCACCGTCAACCCCCATGCGAAGATAATAATTGGTTATATCGACCATATTGGGGTTAATAGGTAACGAATACGGTAACCAATGCGCGGTATAAGTGGTACCCACCAACCACCACTCATGGATATGATTCACGGCTTGGTCTATCAGAAGTGATCGGTGATACCCATGTCCTCCAAAAATATTCCCCAGTCTGTTCATAAGAAACCACACCGGGGCATGCATGAACATCTGCAATCCAACCAGAACCAGCAGAAAAAGCCAACGCACCGCACGAGCACTGGACCGAAAACGCCACATCATCATACCGAACAAAGCGACCGCCAGTGCCAGTTCCGGGCCACTTGACGACGGCGCCAAAACGATCGTAACAGCCGCAATAACCCCGGCCACCGCAAGCCACTTCCCGGCCGCCGATTTCCACCATAGCATCATCACCAGCGGAATAGTAGTCGCCCCGAATGTGCCTGCCAAAATTGGATGACGGAAAGCACCCTGGGCTCGAATCTCGCCGTCTCGGATCGCCGCCGTCGAGGATACCCCACCAAAAACTGAAAACCAATTCTGCCGGGTGGTAGCTTCGACGACCATGGAAATGGCCAGAGGTATCATCAGGACAGCCAATGCACGTCCCAGGCGCATAACATCCTCGACATCTATGATGAGTATACGGAAAATAAAGTAAAATCCCAATGCATTGTAAATGAACCCCAGGCGGTTGATCAGGGCACCGGTTGTTCCCACAAGAATGGTGTGTGTCACGGTTGCGGTAAAGGTCCAAAACAGAATTGCTTTATCCAGAGCGTTCAGCCTGGTTATGTTCATTTCTCCCCGAAGTAAAACCCGAGACCATGCAATGAGGAGGAGTATCCGATGGACGGTGAAATCAAGACTGCCCACCATAAGTACCTGTCCGACCGTCATGTATCCGCCGGCGATCAGAAGGGGCAGTGCAACGTGCTTCCGAGGTAATGCAAAAATCAGTAACCCCGCCACTATAATAAAAGCTATTGCCAGAGGACTCAAGACGGTGTATGCTTGCTGCTCCATATTCCCTCACTTCTCTTCCTGACCGAAGAAATTATCCCGATTGGCCGGTCCGCTGTAACCCCAATGACCATGCAAGTAGTCCCCGATACTTCTTATACGCATCCACACCGCCAAACACCGGCATAGACGGAATCGCGCTCATCGCCAGTAACATCAGCGAGACGAGCACGCGTATAGCTGCTCCGGCTCCCACTGCAGTTCGGTAACCAATGCTCTGTACCATTCCGAAATGTTTGCGCATGAAATAGAAATTGGCTTCCCGCTGTCGAAGCGCGCTCCGGTACGTCTCCCCGGCAGCAGCGGAACTTCCGCCGCCAAAATGAATAACCTGTTCTTCGGCAACATAACGAACCAATTTCCCGGCAGCCCTTATCCGATAACACAAATCGACATCTTCACCGTACATGAAGAACTGTTCATCATATCCTCTCAGCTCCCGAAAAACATCCGTGCGGATCAGCATACACGCACCACTTACACACTCTACATCACGCGAATCACGATGATCCCAATGATGAAACTCGACAGATTCGAACATTGGAGACCACGGAAACAAACGGTTCAGCATAGCCAACTCATTGAATTGCCGTCGAATCGTCGGGATCCCGCGTGCGCATGTCATCTGTATCGATCCGTCGCCGTTGCGCAAGCGACAGCCGGCAGCTCCATATCCGGCATTTTCTCTCAAGAAAATCGACATTCCTCCGACGGCATCGGTCAGTAATTCAGTATCTGGGTTCAGGAAAAGAATGTGCTCGGACTCTGCCTTTGCGGCTGCGATATTATTCGCACGCCCAAACCCGTAATTCTTTTCAAACTGCAGAAAGAGTACCATCGGAAATTCATTCTCAACCATTTCCCGGCTTCCGTCAAATGAAGCATTATCGGCGACAATAACTTCGAAAGAAACCGATTGGACTCTCGCATACAAACTTGAGAGACATTGACGCAAGTAATCTTTCGATTTCCAGTTTATAATAACTATCGAAACGTCCACACCGCCCCCCTACCGCCAAATGCTGGGTTTGAACACCAACCGGTTCATCTGTTGCTCACGAAGATACCGTACAAGATCTCCATCGGCAACCTGCGGTTCACGCCTCAGATAACCACTTACATATCCGGTAAAGATCCCAAGTGCTCCCAGGATGTAGGGAGGCGCAAACATCCGTTTCGCGCATTTAGCGGCCACAAAGGCCGGATGATACCCCGAAATGTAATTGGCTCGACCGTTCTTTACGAAATTTCTCCACGCACCATCCGCACCACCGGTGATCCGGTGCTGCAGTACATGATAATCACTGAAGCTCCGCGTACGCCATCCAAGCATATTGGCCTTGACTTCATCCAAGGTATCCCATCCGGGTGCACGAAGTAATCCGCCGATACCTTCCCAGCATTCCCGACGATATATTTTCGTGGCCCCTCGAACATGGAACCGGGGTTGAACCTCCAGCTCAGAGCCTCTTTCCGTCAAATTGTAAACGTCGCCACCGGCGATACCCAACGAAGGGTCCTCCCGAAACTTTGCGAGGAGCCCTTCGAAATAATCGGCATGGAATGACAAATCACCGTCAAGCTTAACCAAATAGTCCCATTCCATATCGGCAACCGAGGCAAAGCCTTGGTAGAATGCTGCAACGACTCCTCCGCCGGCCTTTCGGTATCCTCGATCCTTGCGCCGTACCGATTCAATCCAATTGACCCGTTCGGCAAACGTATCCACGATTTTGCCGGTCCCGTCCGAAGACCCGTCGTCGACGATAACCCATTTTGCAGGTCTAACCGTTTGAGACAAGACCGACCGAATGGTTTCCTCTATATTGTCTTCTTCGTCACGAACAGGTGAAACTATCACGTATTTTTCAGTATCCATTTTACCCTCTCATGCATGTGCTCTTCGCACTTTCCTCCGTGCTCCAGGAACCGGCTGATTCGTAAGCATATCGGCCAGTGCGAAGTACTTTTTCTTCTTGTTCTCCCAACTGAGTTCATTCATAACTTCATAGCCGCGAGCCACGGACTGGTCATAGCGCTCGGTATCATTCGCAAGTGCAAGTACCCCGTTCGCAAGATCCCGAGCATCACCTACCTTGAAATAGCGGACGCTGTTTTCATCCACGTACCTCCTGTGTACCTTCGTGTCCGAAGCCACCACCGGCACTCCAACCATCATAAATTCAAATATTTTTGTACTGAATGCTTCATCGCTGAAAGAGTCGCCTCCTTTGGGCTCGATACCGATGTCGGCACCGGCCATTGCATCGGCCACTTCCTCAATAGGCACCACTCCGTTGAAGTACACGATGTCTTCGACCTGTTGCTTCTCGGCATATTCCCGAAACCATTCCTCATCCGTTCCGGATCCATATATATGGAACTCGATATTCGGAATCTCAGACCGAAGCAATCCCATTGCCTCAATTGCCGTGGCAATCCCCTGGTGTTTGCTGAGAGTCCCCGGATAAAGCAACACAAGCTTGTCCAGGTTCTTCCGTGTAGAAACCCTTCGGTGGAAAATGTCGGGATCGGGATAATTCAAAATCACCGAGCATTTACTTGGCGAAATCGAGCGCAGAGCTATCCTGTCCCGCCAGATATCGTTCGCTATGATCACGTGATCGGCGAATCCACCCGAAAGACGTTCGGCAAATACAAGGAGTCGAAAAAGGGCGGAATCTCGCGAAACCCGGAATTTACCCGAATACAACTCTGGTACTGCATCGTGAATGTCCAGAATGACTTTTGCACCAGTTAATTTCGCAATCAGTGCCGCAAAGACCTCAAAATCCGGGACCGAATGCACATGTATAAGGTCATATTTCTTTCTGAAATGATGCCTCGTCAAAAAGACTGTCGATTTCACCAAAAAGACGAGCAATCTCACAAGGTAATCAAAGCTTCTCTTTTCATTGGGTATCCGCTTTTGTATCTTGTGAACCGTAACTCCCCTAACCGTTGCTGTCGAGGGACTTCCTTGCTGACGCAGAGTGAAGGCGTCCACCTCATCTCCTCGGCGTACAAGGGCTTCCCCATACCGTCGAACACGGTTGTCCCCCTCGTAAAAAGTGTACGCCACCATGCAGGCTCTCATGTATTTCCTCCGTCTTCGATAATCCGTTGATTCCCTTCCCGCGGCAAGGTCATCCAGTACTCGGCCAATTCATTTGGTAATGCATGCCAATACTCACCACCATATTTTTCCTCGGCATACTGAAGAAATTCTTTGTAGAAACGCACTGGATACTGTTCCACTTGATCGTCTCGATCATCGAGATTTGTGTAATCCGGATGTACATTTACAAGAGCCATTCCGCCATGTTCGGCAATCCAATCGAGCTTTTTCTTCCAGGTAATGGGCCCGTCTTCTCTCATAAGGACGAACAGCGTGAAATCCTGCGGTAACGTGTAGGGTATTTCTACATACTCTTTTGCGCTCGAGGGATCATACACGGTGAATGGGAAAATAGTCCTCACTCCGTCGGGTTGCGGCTCGAATGGATCGGTATCGAACGTCGAACAATCATATCGGATACTCAATCGTGAGATCCACTTCAGATTGTGATGCATCGCACCGGAACGAAACCCGTGTGCTCCCCACTTTTTGAGGTATCCATTGATCGACTCGGATCGCTGGTTAAAAACCCTTTCACTACTGAAAAGTTTCCCGTCATGGTTGTAGTCATGAACTCCTACCTCATGTCCGTGGCTCGTAAGATGGTTACGGATTCTGGGGAGTACCCGATACCGTTCCGGTACGAAATAGAATGCTGACCGGAACCCGAGAGACCTCTCCAACATAGCAATCCGTATACACGCAAACTGTCCCTCGAAACGCTCAACATCATGCGTCAATACCAAAGCGAATTTCTTTCCCCCCGGCCACCCTTGCCACCAAAGCGGAGGCTGAGCCGCACCATCGTCAATCGGCCATGTTTCAAAATGTTCGGCTCGTTTCCGGTCAATCACTCCTCTCCGCAATGATATCTGGGCTTTTCTCGGCAACAGAGGTTTGATAGCGTAATACATCTTTACTTTCAACGCGACTGGCACCATACTGCCAATTTCGAGTCCCACCCGTGCCATCATACTCTTCCCCCTCAACCGGCCATTTCACTCACGGAGAAATCGTGTTCTCCGCATCCATCGTGATTAACCTGGTATTCATGTATTGCATTGATAACCCGATCCTGTTGTGCATTTGTCATTTCCGGAAACATCGGCAACGACAGAATGCGCGACGCCGCTTTTTCGGTAACCGGAAAAGTGCCTTTCCTCAACCCGAGCCGATCATATGCTGTCTGAAGGTGCAAGGGTATAGGATAATGTAAACCGCTTTGTATACCACGGCTGTTGAGATAATCGCGAAGCCCGTCACGATTGCCGACCCGGATAACATACAGGTGGTAGACGGATGCGGCTTTGGGACTCTCGACCGGTATGGTTACCCCGGGGGCATCCAGCAGAGCAGAAGAGTATCGTTGCGCAAGTCGGCGCCGAGCGGCATTTCTATTGTCCAGGAAAGGTAGTTTTTCTCCAAGAAAAGAGGCCTGAATAGCATCGAGTCGGCCGTTATACCCTTCCGCCGAATGGATGTATTTTTGATCCTGACCGTGATCCCGAAGGTTCTTTACTTTAACGGCGACCTCCTCGTTATTTGTCGTTACGGCCCCGGCCTCACCGCAAGCCCCGAGGTTCTTACCGGGATAAAAGCTGAACCCGGCAGCATCCCCTATGGCCCCTGCCCGTAGTGGCGATTTGCCGCGCCCGGAATGGTACCAGGCGCCATGCGCCTGACAAGCGTCCTCAACTACCATACATCCGTACTCTCCAGCGATCTCGATTATTTCATCCATATCCGCGGGTTGACCATACAGGTGCACCGGTACAATTGCCGATATTCGCGATCCCGATTCGTTATGCCTTGCTACACCGTTCGAATCCCGGTCACATTCGGTGCGGAAGAAAGCCCGCAGATTATTCGGATCCATATTCATTGTCTGCTTATCAACATCAACGAAAAAGGGTTGCGCGCCCGATTGTGTGATCGCTTCAGTCGTTGCAATAAACGTATTCGGGACCGTTATAACGCCGTCACCCTCCGTAACCCCAACCGCCACAAGCGCGAACCGCAATGCGTCGGTACCACTCCCCACGCCTACACTGTGTTCAGTTCCGCAATATTGAGCGAAATCGTTTTCGAAACGTGAAACAGCCTTGCCGCCCACGAAACCACCCGTACGCAACGCTTGGGAAAATGCGGACATGAGCCTGTCTTCGAGTTCCGCATGATGCGGCTTGAGATCAAGAAAAGGAACCACTGAGTTAGTCATTGTCTGCCCTCCTGAGGAAACGAGCGGGATTTCCCGCTACCACTGTATGCGGTGCTACATCTTTCGTGACAACGCTACCGGCGCCGACAATTGCGCCTTCGCCGATTGTTATACCACAAAGTACCGTACTATTCGAACCAATCGAGGCGCGACGTTTTACATGAGTCTGGATGATGGACCAGTCGGCTTCACTTTGAACGCTACCCCTTCCGGTCGTTGAGCGGGGATATTTGTCGTTGATAAAAATCACACCGTGTCCGACAAACACTTCAGCTTCCAGGACCACCCCTTCACAGAGAAACGAGTGGCTCTGAACCTTGCACCGGTCCCCAACTCGTACATTTTTCTGAATCTCAACGAATGCGCCTATTTTAACGTCGTCCCCAATTTTGCAGCCGTAGAGGTTCACAAAAGAGGCGACATATACGTTATTACCAAGATTCACATCATCGCTTATCGATGTCAATTTCATAGCATCACCGGCTTCCCGTGCTTCAGTGACTCATCGCAGGCTTCAAGCATCCGAACAACCTGCCATCCGGCATAAGCCCCATTTACAGGTTCCCTTTTCTGATCGATGCACTCCAGAAAATATGAGCTTTCCAACTGCAAGGCTTCGTGATGATCTACCTTCGGCGCATGCATATCTCCGGAGCGATATGCGACCAGGAGGTCATATATACCTTCACGGGACTGTACATTCACGCCCTTGTCGTAAATCCGGATCTTCTCGTCCGAGCTGAGATCATCCCACACAAGCATTTTCTTTTTTCCCCCGATCAGCGTCGTTCGTACCTTAACGGGCGACAACCAGTTCACATTGAAATGCGCCAATGTTTTGTTGTCCGGAAAGCTTGCTGTGATATACGCCACATCTTCTTTACCGTTAATATGCGATCTTCCGGCGGCAACCACCGACTTCGGCGTGTCTTCCATGAGGTAGTACATTATCGAAAAGTCATGGGGCGCCAAGTCCCATATGACATTGACATCATGTTGAAACAAACCGAGATTCACCCGCGTTGAGTCGTAATAGTAAATTTCACCGAGCGCTTTCTGCTCCATGAGTTGTTTGATTTTCTTCACCGCTCCGGTGAAAAGGAAGGTATGGTCAACCATAACCGTCAATCCCTTTTGCGCAGCCAGGTCGGTCAATTCATGTGCCTGGGCCCCCGTACTCGCGAAGGGTTTTTCGACAAACACGTGTTTTCCGGCCATCAGCGCTTCCTTTGCCAGTTGATAATGCGTCGAAACAGGCGTGACAATGGCAACCGCATCGATTTTGGAAGAACGGATTATATCCTTCCAATCGGTGGTCACCTCCACGCCGGGGTTCTCTTTGGCGATTTTCCCATGTACGGAAATGTCCCTGTCGCATACTGTCAAAACCTCGATCCCGTCGGTTCGACGCATGTTTCTTACGATATTGGGTCCCCAATACCCATATCCAATCACCCCTATATTAATCATCACTTCCTCCCCCGTCGGTTCCGCAATCCCGGCCTCCCGACCGGGTGATTACGTTGCGTGTTGCTAGTGTACCGTCCGACAATTGGCAACGCGCTCTTCCCGGCGCTCGAATGCCCCGGCTGCGTTGCTCATTCGTTGAATACATCCAGTATTCGCCTCGTTCGCGCCTGGCCTGGGCGTCCGATCATCCGGCAATAGCACATCGCCAATTATCGGACGGAACACTAGTATGCTCCTTTAGCCGTCAAGAGCGCTATAGGTGTTCTGAAGATCAGTTTCAGGTCCGCCCAAACTGATCTTTTTTCGAAATATTTTATGTCCAGACGTACCATGCCGTCGAACGACGTCGAACTTCTGCCCTCCACTTGCCATTTCCCGGTGATACCCGGCTTTCCTCCCCATACTCTTCCCTTGTGCCAGAGATCGTACTCCTTGACCTCGTAGGGAAGCGCCGGCCTCGGGCCGACCAGCGACATATCACCCATAAGCACATTCAAAAACTGGGGTAGCTCGTCGAAACTGGTCCGGCGGAGAAACGCCCCTACGGGAGTTACCCGTGGGTCTTTGGTCAGTTTGAAAATACTGGATTTGCCCTGGTCGTCTCCCTCAACCTGTCCGTGGATGAATTTCGTAACATAGTCTTTATGCAAATCTTCCTTGCTGTCACCATACATCGAGCGAAATTTTAAAAGGGTAAATTTCTTCCCGTCTTCCCCGACCCGCTCCTGCTTGAAAAACACGGGTCCTTTTGATGTGAGTTTTATCAAAACCGGCGCAAGTATGAAAATTGGCGCGAAAAGCACCAGAGCTGTAAGACTTCCGACAACATCCACAAATCGTCGCACAGTTTTCCGAAAGACGCTCTCTTCGGCGGCACCAAAATCCGGATAAAAGAGTTTCTTTTCTTCATTTTCATCATATAACGGCTCCCCGTCCTCCTGTGGAAACGAAAACCAGGAAACCCCGATTCGACTGCTGAAATCTTTTCCATATGAATTTACCAGGCAATGATGCAGCTTTGCCTCAAGAGAGGATAAAGATTCATGACTGGTCTCGGGATACAGAACACCGATCACCTTGTCTTTGTGATACCATCCCTTTATATCAATATGCCTGGTTTCACGATGGAGTTCCTCCACAAGACTAGTGGGGACGACTCCCTCTTCATCCGCCTTATCGACAACCCCATCGCTAACACCAATGTCAATCAAAGCGACTGAGAACGGGCGTTTCGTACGCTCGGTACGGCGCCTTTCGGCGCTCAACATGGCCCGAAACACTCGCTCATCACAGAGTCCTCCGATGTCAAGTGACTCACTGTAACTGTGTGCTTCCCTGAACTCGGATTTGGGCGGCCGATTCACCACTGTATGTGTTCTTCTCGTTGTTTCCATTTTCCCTCCCGCTGCGCCGAAAAAAGCCTCGACGCGTATTCACCCGTTAAATTGATCAAACGTCGTGCCGGCGGGTAAACCCCGTTTTGCCTCCATTTCCTCCTGCCGAGCAGAAAGAGTTGCGGGTTTTCAGACGCATCGTCGCCTTTCCGGGTTTCGGGTTGCAGGGGCTTTTCACTTATGGGAATAGCAGCGATGAACCTCGAGGAAGGAAGTCACGATCCCCAAAACGAAAAGGGGCGGATACCCGGCATCTGCCGAGTATCCGCCCCCATTAGGAGTCGTCATGGAATAAAGTCTCCGGAAATCCCGAAAATATCAGGTCGTTTTTCGAGGCGAAGCGAAAAATATGAAGTTATTTCCGCGCGAGCCCTTGGTTCCGGAGAGGTGTACGGTTGCGCGTATCTTCTACGTGGTTACAGTCGGTTCAGGAGAGTCAGTTTTCTCGTTATCTTTTTCCCACCGCAACGAATTTCAATACAATGAATTCCAGACGCATGAGCCAACCCATCGGTTGGAATGGTCATGACCCCTTCGGCGGCCGATGTCTGGTACTCTTTCTGAAATACCCGACGGCCCGCCGGATCAAAAACTCTGACCTGTATGGGATGTGAGCCCACGGAAGCATATTCCAGTTGAACTCCTTCCTTTACAGCATTCACCGTAAACGTAGCGTCGGCTTTCACCCCGTTTGAAAAACGATTCATCGGAGAGGTCGCGGTGTGATGCCTTTCGGCATAGCGATATACATTCCAAAGTGCTCCCTGAAACGAACTGCCTCGCTGACCTTCGTTGGCCCCGGTTCCGTGCAATTCGGGGAATCGGCCGATTCCGTCACTGGGGTTTTTGTCTTCGATACATCCCCCATTTCCGTCGGGACCGAATGTCACTCCGTAGTTGTCCCAGTCATCGTCTGCCGGCGCGCAAGGATCGGGTTGCGTCCACAAGCCATGTTCGACATACCGATCAGCGTATTCGAAAAACCGTTCGTGCATCCAGAGAGATTTAAGCTCCGGCATCAAATGGCATGCCAGAGCGGAACCCTTCCACGGCAGACTGGTACAACAATACTGATAATTTGTACCGGGGGTCGGTCCACCATCAATGTATCCATACGGATCGGGATAGGCCTTGTATCCCGAAGGGCTACCGTCAAGCCCGGAAACAAGCGTCTGCCAGTATCTCTCCTCGTCCGCTTTGTTGCTGAATCCAAAGAGCGCGACATCCCCCGATTTCGAATCCCGCACCACTCCTTTATCTTCATGAAAGAATTCGGCGTCAAGAACACCGGTTTTCATCTCTTCTTCGTCCAGCATAACGGCTGCAAAAGTAATAACTATCTTCTGTCCCGGTCGGTGCCCCCCCCCTTCGGGCCAGGTATGACCAATCTTCATCATGTGGTAGAGGTCGATTCCGTATTGCACATAGGCAATAAGCCCCGGCATTTTCTCCTCAACAGGATCGTCGAGCATCAACCGTAAAACGGCATCGGCATTGTCCTTGCCGATATCGGCACCATAGTTCGGAAGATGGTCGGCCGGATGCAGATAGCGACCGGCTTTCCCCGGCTTGTGGTCAAGCTGCACAAGCCGAAATCGCTCATACACCCAATTGAGTGACGGCGCATTTCTTACATCCGGATAGGCGGGGAGCAGATCTGTTTCAAGATCTGATATCCGGTAAAGCTTTTTCTCGGAACCGACATACGCGGGACGGAAAACATCTGCTCCATCGTTCGGCGGTGCTTCCGAAACAACGGTCAGAACGGCGGCAGCTCGTATGCTCGGACGTGGACTGCCCTCGGAAAGCCGGTAGCTGACGGCTTTGACCAGAGATTCCCCCGGCCGGGCCGTGTACGGCAGGCCGGGCACCAGTGACCCGTCGAAGTTATCCACTCGGGCATCAAACCCCTGTCCGCCTTCATAAAGCGGATTCACCTCCCAGCCGTGAAAACGCCCATCATACGACGGCGTTATCTTCTCGACAACCACCGGGCCCATCACCCAGTAGTCACCGTTGGCAAATTGCCCCACGTTGTACTCTTTGTCGAAAAACCACTCGATACCATTGGTTGTGATTTTGTCGGTACGATCGCCGGCCGACACGGCAAACGACATGGCGATTAGCACAGAAAGAGAGAGAATGGCATTCTTCATTTTCATACGATACCCTAATAGACGAGGTTAAGCGTTTTACTTAATCGATTAAACCAAAAACTGTGCTCTTATGTCAGGCAAAAGTCACCCTTATCACCCGACACACAGCGGTGATCAGTCTGTAATCTCACACGAAATCCCATTACGGATGAGCTCCGCGCGATATGATACTTGTTCGAAAAAAAAACGACCCGAATTATGCCTCAGTTATATTTTTTTTCTTCTCCTGGACTGAAGAGCTTCAGTTTACCGATCTATTCCCGCCGAGAACGACGAGTCACACCCAGGACGGTACGCCTTCGGCGGATTCTCCGAAAATATCACGAATTTCTCTGGGCAGCAAGAACGAGCCACGATGAACCTCTCTGCCAAAATAGCGGCACAGCGCCTCGATTGCAGAGAGTCGCTTCAGTGGAGTAGAACCGGAAGTGGGATCGGTAGGGCACAGAAGAAAGCTGGAAAGACCGTTTGGGAACGAAGGAATAGTGCAGCAGTATGCGTGGGACGCACTGAACATTGCGGAAAGCACCAGCGTGCTGCGACGAATATGCTCAACCCGGAGCGGCGGAGAATCCATCTGCAAAACCGCCATTCCTCCAGGGGCCATGCGGCTTCGAAGAAGTTCGTAAAAATTGCCGGTCTCGAGCGACTGAACCGGACCGCCCGGATCGTATGAGTCGACAATTATGATATCAAACAGGTCCTCATGCTTTTCCAGCCACAACATCCCGTCGTCATACTGAATTTCGACTCTTGGCTCATTGAGTCCGGCCGAGAGCTGAGGGAAAAATTGCTCAACCACCTTCGTCACCATCTCATCTATTTCAACAACGACGATTCGCTCCACCTCCGGGTGTTTTGCTATTTCACGAGCACACCCTCCGTCCCCACCGCCGATGACACAAATGCGCTTTGGCGCGGGATGGGCGATTAGCGCGGGGTGCGTTATCATTTCGTTATAGATATGCTCGTCTCGCTGTGTGAAGACCAGCGATCCTCCAAGCATGAGTACTCGCCCGAAAGCATACGTGTCAAACACCTCGATTTTCTGGAAGGGACTCGCTCCACAATAGATAGCCGACTTCGCCTTCATCGTGATACCGGCAAGCCCGTCGGGAAGGCTCTCAATCCACAAAGATGAGCCGATATCCGCTCCAGACGGCACGTATCCTGTGTTCATTCCGAATTTCCTTTGTAAGAGTTGTTTCCGTTGCCCAGCGGCACTTTTTCTCACCGGTACTCGACATTTCGACATTTCGACATTTCGACATTTCGACTTCGCTCAATGCAGCGCATCGCTCAATGCAGCGCTTCGCTCAATGCAGCGCTTCGCTCACTTCGACACCGCTCACTTCGACACCGCTCACTTCGACACCGCTCACTTCGACGCCGCTCAGCGCAGCGCAGTGCAGCGCTACGCTCGGTACGTCGTTTCTCGACTGCGAAACCTGGGCTAGCGAAGACGCTACAAATAGCTGCTCTCAATCAACCACTACTATTTTTGGTTTGTCATATCCGTTAAAATTCGAAGCACTGGCCGAAGTGTAGGCGCCCATTGAACCGAAAAGCAAAATTTCGCCAATTTCAAGTTCGGGTAGCGCGATGTTTTCGTAAAGGACATCTATGGAATCGCATGTCGGTCCCGCTAAAACGGAATTGTATTTTCTGCCCTGTCTCGCCACCGCCATCGGGTAATCGGCATGATCATACAGTTTCCCGGAAAAGGAACCATACAAACCGTCGTCGAGATAATACCACCGTACGCCATTGCGAACGGAGCGGCCGATAACCCTGCAGGCCAATGTAACCGCGGGTCCACTGATGAACCTGCCTGGTTCGGCAATTATCCGATAATTCGCAAAAAAGCGCCCGAGGTATTCATTGATAGGAAGGCAGAATTCGGCCGGTTGTGGTGCGCCCGAGATATAGCTTATGGGAAAACCGCCTCCGATATCGATGATATCCAGGCTCACTCCGGTCAAAGCCGCCATGCGGCAGATATCCCTGCAATAGTCGAGTGCCTCAATGTACTTCAGGTTATTTTCGTTTTGTGACCCGGTGTGAAAGCTTATACCGCGAACCGTGATCCCAAGCTCTGCCGCCTTCCGAATCAATGGCAAGGCGTCCTGTGGTGCCGCACCAAACTTATAGGATAGGTTCACCAGGCTTGAGGGATTCTGGACTGCTACGCGCACAAGCACCCGGGCTCGATCTCTGTACCGCGCCATCTTCTCCAGCTCCGCCGGATTCTCAACCACAAACAGTCGGATACCGAAATCAAGTGCGCGAGAGATCTCATGTTCCTGTTTTATCGGATGGGTGTGTAGACAGCGAGAACCGCTTACCCCGCATTCCTCCACGATTCTGATTTCACCGTTGGTGCAAACATCGAACGAACTTCCCTCATCCGACAAAATCCGAACCAGCGATGGATCGGAATTGGATTTGACCGCATAGAAAAGTTCAACCCCGGGCAGGGCCGCGGCCAGAGACCGGTAACTCTCCCGCACACGTGACGCCGACAAAAAAAGGGTCGGAGTTCCGTGTTCCGCCACAAGCGATTTCATTGTCTCAAAGTCCATCTATGACCCTTGTTCCATTTCGCCTTGCAGTACCTGCCCGGTACGCTCCACCCGGGTTCCAATATGCAGATGTGCCCGACCGAATCCCCTTTTTCCTGTCTTCTCCCGCCATGTAGAAAAAGGATTCTTTCTTCGAAACGATGAGTTTCGGAACAGACCTTATAGAGGTAGTTTCCTGTACCCGTTATACAATCTTGACGGGGAAATCCGGACGCTTGTCGGTTATAACGCGCGCTCTTTTCTTCAAGATTGCGTTGATGTAGGGATACCTGGTTTTCATCGCGGTAAATGTATCCCCCGTAAAAAGGTGAAGATCATCGATCCCGTATCGCGCGAGCTTTCTATTGACTACGGCGGATGAACTTCTTCGTACCCGTTCACCATCGGAGCATACACCGATTGACCAGAGCACGGCATACATTTGTATGTAGGTGTAAAGAATTTCCACATTGGTGAATACGGACTCCAAGGTTTTGACAATGGAATTGAACACCACCGGCCGACTGATTGGTGACTCTGTATGCATGGTAAAAATACCCTCCGATCCTCTCAGGGCCTTCTTTACGGCGGAAAAGAACTCTTTTGTATAGAGATACTTCGAGGGACCAAATGGATCCGTCATATCCATGATTACAATGTCGTATGCTTCGGTATGTTCCTCGACAAATTTCCGTCCATCAACGATATTTATCACCACCCGATCATCGTCGAAGGATTTCTTATTCATTTTGGCCAGGTATTTTCGGGAAAAATCGACCACTTCCGCATCCAATTCCGCGAAATCCACTCGCCGAACCGTTGGGTATTTCAGCACTTCACGAAGTATCCCACCATCTCCCCCGCCAACCACAAGTACATCCCTGGGCTTAGGATGACAGCACATCGAAGGATGAACCATTGGTTCATGATACTGGTATTCATTTTTCTCAACCACCTGCGTGATACCGTCGAGCAGAAGAGTATTCCCGAATTCGGGAGAATGAACCATCTCAATGCTCTGAAATTTGGTTTTCCCCTTGTATAAAGTTTTATCGATAGTATAAAAGTATCCAAAATCAGGATTCAACAGTTCACGAAACTCCCGTTTTTTCTTCCCCTCAGCCATCCACTCTCCTTGCTCTTTGTGAAATCACCACACCATCCCGCGCGCAACCCGCCTCGACTTTACTCCTCAAATATGTTACGGCACTCGAAGATTTCCTGTATTTCGGTCCGAAGAAGACGACGTATTCTCGTCTTTGTTGCCGCCGCCATTTTCTTTTCGCTGTCCGGTCCGAAAAGGTAATTGTCCAGATTGAACTTCTTGACCATCATTTTCGAATGGAAAATATTGTCGGACACGATATTAATATCGTACGCAATGTAATTGTTCAGAATTTCATCGGAAATGTAGTCCTGTATCGAGGTGATATCGTGGTCCATATAGACTTTGCGCCCGGAAACGTCTCTCGTGAACCCACGCACCCGATAATCCATCAGAACGATATCCGATTCGAACGAATCGATCAGAAAATCCAATACCGAAAGCGGAGAAATCATCCCGCAGGTTGAGACGTCGATATCGACACGAAATGTGGAAATGCCTGTATTGGTATTTGTTTCCGGATATGTATGAGCCGCAATGTGACTTTTGTCCAGATGCGCGGTTACTCCCGCGGTCTGATGTCCTTCATTGATCAGCGCCGTCACACTTGCACCGCGAGGATCATAATCCTGAGTGGAAATGTTAATTATTTTGGCTTGAATTATCGATGTGACCTCTTCTATTATGCCTCGGAGTCGCGCTGAATTGTATTCTTCATCAATATACTCCAGATACTCTGTCTGTGATGCTTTTGACCGCGCATAGCAAATATCGTAGATGTTGAAACTAAGTGATTTGGTAAGATTGTTAAAGCCCTGCAGCTTAATCTTACGCCCGCGGTGTCTGTTGAGCATCGAGTTGTTCCTCCGGTGATTCCAATTACTCTAAAACCTGGACAAATTTTGCATCCTGCCCTCTCGCGGGCAAATAGTTTCATCTATTGCCGAAAACGATATTCGATCCAGGGCAGCGGGCTCCGATGCATTCGGAAAAACACCCTGTCGTACCCTCGAAAACGCCTTCGGAATACCTTAATTTAATTAAATTAAACTAGATGGAGAATTTCTGTCCTGGTTCTTTTTGGGCATTCAAAGCACGTTCACATAGAGCGGTTTGTGCCCGCTGAATTTTGCCCTAAAATAATTTATGATGACCACTTCGGTCTTCACCTCGGGTAGAATCGTGATAAAAAGACGATCGGCGAACATCCTGCTCATATGGAGGCCACGCCCCGAATCGTCCAGAATACCTTCTCCCCTGATATGGCGATCCAGACGATAGAGTACGGTTTCTTTGGTGAGTTTGCCCTGGAAATCGGTAATGGATACGGCATATTTTTCAGAATCATACCCGAACCGCACCCTGATGCTCTCATTTTCGGCGAGGCGTACCGGTTCATATTCTCGATATTTGCACATCCCGTCGTCCATGGAGGGCGCATGGTACACGGCATTTGTGATAATCTCGTCCAGAACAAGCCGGATATCACCGTCGGCATTGAACCTCTTCTTCACGAACTCCGAAATACCAGTTCGAACCTTCCCGGCCTCTTCGGTACTTCGGACGGTACAAGGGGCGTGAAGCTTCGCGCCCTTATTCAAATAGCGAGTCAATCCGAAAAGGTCTCCCTGAAGCAGACCGTCCACTACAAGCGACAGTTCGGAAAAATTAAACGGTATTGCTTTGGGTATGATGCTCGAGATCCCGTGGCAAAGAGCGGTTCCCACATAGTCGTCCACACTGTAGGCAGTCATGAGAACAGTACGAGTTCCGGGGTAGTCCTTGTGGATGCGGGTCAGTAATTCGGGGCCCTGCATTCCCGGCATATTGATGTCTGAAAGAACCAAGTCGATCGCCCGGGCTCGACAACATTCGAGAGCTTCATCGGCATTTCCGGCGGTGAAGACCTCATATGCTTCCTCGAAAAAATCCTCGAGCATTATTCTTATGGATTCTTCATCATCAACAACAAGTACCCGAGGCATGGCTCTCCTTTTCACGACTCCGGGATACGATTCGGGCGCTTGGATCGGTAAGTGGATCTCTTCCAATCGGCAGCACAACAACCGCTTCCGTTTGATTGTCGAAACTGTCCACTGAAATGGCCCCCTGGTGCTCCTCGACAATTCTGTGGCAGATGCTTAAACCAAGGCCGGCCCCGCTTCCCGGTGGATATGTCGTAAAAAACGCTTCGAAAATTTTTCCTTGTGTTCCGGGGGCCAAACCACATCCGTTATCGATCACCTTTATAATGACAGTTTGCTCTTCGGTATGTACCAGAAGCTGAATCCGGCCGCGAAACGCCTGCCCTTTCCGACGGCACTCTCTGCGCTTTTCCATAACGGCCCGAACGCTGTTGTCTACAAGACGGCAAATTACCTGCTCGATCTTCGAGGGATCACACCGTACCTTAGGCGCCTTTGGATCGATGTCGACATGAACCGAAATGAGTGCTGCTTTTTCCGCGTGTACGCTTTCCCCCACCTTCCGCAAAAGTGATCCGATATCCGTACGCACACGGATGCAGTCCTGGCGCTGGGATAACCGCCGAAGATCGGTCATGATTCCAACGGCACGGCGTGAGCAATCCAGAATTTTGGAAACACGATCACGGCCACGATCGTTCAGACCGTATTTTTCCGGAAACCGGAGCAAATTCTCGGCTATTCCGGATATGCCGGAAAGCGGGTTGCTCACTTCATTGGCGATACCACCGGTAAGGATCCCTATCGAGGCCAACTTTTCCGATCGGATCAGGTGCTCATTGACGCGTCGTTCTTCGGTGATATCCCTGATATGCTCCACCACATTCACGGCTTCCCCCTTCTCCCCGAGCACAGGTGTGGCACTGATCTCAAAATGCTGATGTGCCTCATCATCCCGATTAATAAAAATCTGCCTGGGTGAAGGCTTTCCGGACCGGAAAGCAGCGACGGCCGGACAATTATCACATGGCGTGGTCCTGCCCCGAAACACACTGAAACAGGTTCGCCCCAGAAGAACTCGCACGTCTTCACCAACATAATCCGCATAGATTCGATTCGCGGCAACAATCCGAAAATTCCGGTCCACGACGCAAACCATGTCCCGAAGGGCATCGAATGTGGTCTCAAGACGGCGCTTACTGAGTCGGATCTTCTCAGCCGTTACGGGATCACGTGACCCGCCGGGAAACGGCATCATATCTTCGAATAAACGATGATACAGGCGCTGAAGGCGAAGATATGCAATACCAATGACGATTAGAGCAGCGCTGGGCAGCAGGAAAGTATAGTCAAGCATTATCATTCAGGAAAAGTTCTCCACCGTCTCTATTCGGAGAAAAACAGAGTGCACCCCGCTACCATACTGCCATCCCGAGGCAGTTTTTTCAACAGATTTGCCGATTTCAGGGAATCCCGGGCAGCGTCGAAATGCAGTGCGGTCGCACAAACTCGCCCCGTTCGCCCAGAGCCGGTCGAAGGGCCGCATACGCTCACCACGCCGTTCGTCCTGAACCCTCGAAGACCGGCACACCCATCTGTTATGGTTCGTCCCGCCCGGGGCGGGATCACCGCAAGCGGATAGCTATGGAGCAACACCGACAGCCGCTTGCACCCAGTGTGCATCCCATTCGGGTGACCCCTTGAAGCAGAGTTTTGCCACCACGGGGAAATGGTCCGAGGGATACCTGCCGTCAATCTCCTCTCGTACAATACGTGACGAGAGAACCGAGAACTCGCGAGAGGCAAATATGTGATCGATTTTGGGCAAAAACGGAACACCGCTGAAGAAGTGTATGGTACCCCGCCAGAGCTTTTTCGAAGGGCTTGCGCGATAGGTATCAAATAGGCGGCCGGTTTCGGTTAGTTCCTCTTCCGGAAGAAATCCGGAAAACGCTTCCCTGCCCAAAAGGATTCTTACCGCTTCGCTCCTCTCGCCGGCATTGAAATCCCCAGTAACAAGAACAGGATCCTGGTGATTGCGTTTGTCGATAACTCCGGCCAGAAGTCCGACGCTCATACGCCTGGATCGTCGAGAACGGTGATCGAGATGCAGATTGTATACGTAAAAATGTTCCGGCCGATTTATCGGCTGAAACCGAGCCCAGGTGCAGATGCGTGGGTCTTCATTTCCCCAGTGAGCCGATCCCGGCTGATCCGGTGTCTCCGAAAACCAGAAAGTCCCCGAGCTGTCCAGTCTCATTTTCTCGCGATCATAGAGTATCGGCGCATGTTCTCCTTTCCGACCTCCATCCTCTCGTCCGACCCCCACAATCCCATACTGAGGAAGAGCCTCGGAAATCTCCCGTAACTGAAAATCAAGCACTTCCTGAAGCCCTACTATATCGGCCCCAACGGAGTCAAGAAGATTGGTCACGCGGTCTCGTCGATACGACCAGTGATCCCGACCGTCCCGGGCGGTACCATAGCGGACATTGAAGGTCATCACATCCACAGCGTCGTTCTCAGTATTGAAGTCCATATGCTCTCCATCCGACACGTGAGATACCGTCGAAGAATCGGTTTCGGCAGGTGAAGTGTTAATGAAACTGAAGAATACTGAAAATGCGATTGCCCAAAGGCGAAACAAGTATGATAATCTCATAGTAACTTTTGCGCTAAGTGTTTTAGAGCCAAACTCACGCCATTCTGCGTAAGCTGTTGCACGATCTTTTGTGATCAGAAGGAGACTCCAACCATCAAAGAATCGACTTCGGATAGACTCTACCCAAAATTTACTCTCTTTGCGTTGGAATTGCACGGCGGGGAGAGTTCGTAGAAAGCGGAAGCGCCGAAAAACACCATGGAAGACAGTGATCAATCCTCAAGAGACGCCGTCAGCATTGTACGAGTTGGAGAAGTGATTTCGCCATAGACAATCTCAGTGGTTTCTTCGACACCGCTCAGACGCCATGGGAAATCACCGATCACGAACACCTGGTTATCGGTTGAGGAGAGATTGAGAGAAAGTTCTACAGTGCCATTCTCGGCTGCCGGAGGAGCAAAATACACAACATCCTCCCAATCCAATGGCGTTTTCTCCGGTTTTTTATGGAGATTTACGTTATCTACGACCATCTCGGTCTCGGCTGGAATGTTGACGATGTACTTCGCCGGGATCTCATACCAGTTTGTGAAAATCTTGTCCAGAAGTGCGGGATTGTATTTCCTGAAATCATTTTGAGGTACACGGAAAAATCCGGTGACGGCAAAAAATGGTGCGGGTTCAACAAGTTTCACCGCTTTCATTGGTACAGGTGACTCCCAATCAAGATTCTTGAAGTAAAAATCGCTGTTTTCGGCGATGGTAACCGCGGCAAGGAAACAAGCGTAGAAGTTTTTCGAGGCAAAACCGAACGAACGACCGCGATATGATCGAATGATGCTGTCCAGGTCGCTTGTGCCGCTCTGCTCAGTAGCGCGTTTCATGCCGAATCTACCGTGGTTGTACGCGGTGATCGC
The DNA here is from genome assembly GCA_964346405.1 of uncultured Fibrobacterota bacterium. GTDB lineage: Bacteria > Fibrobacterota > Chitinivibrionia > Chitinivibrionales > CAYFVL01 > CAYFVL01. The sequence continues at coordinate 2,069 of CAYFVL010000005.1, read as the reverse complement.
CAACGGCCAGGTTTCAAGGAATCGATGATTATCGGTCAGCAACTGCGCGGCCGCATGAGTAGAACGGATCGGGTCCAAACGCTCGTCGATCAGTGAATCTATAATCATATACTCTGCTCCTGTCGCCGGCATGAATTGCCACATCCCGAGAGCACCGACTTTTGACCGGGCCAGAGGATCAAATGCCGACTCTACGTGAGGAAGATACGCGAGCAGATGTGGAAGCCGATAAGCGTCGAGTATCACGCTCACAGTGTCAAGGTAACGAGTCGACCGCTCGAGCCCTCTTCGGAAGGGCTCTTTGAGACCGCGCTGATATCTGATTCTGTCTTCCGCCCCATCCAGAAAATCTCGATCCGCATAGCGGTCAAAAAGGCGTACAACCCTGTGCGCTTCATCGGTCCAGAGCGATTCGGGCTCTTCCCTGATCATCTGAAACGCATTCTCGAGCCGCTCTCTTCTCCTGTAAAGTTGAACTATGCCTTCACCAGAGGTCTTCCCCTTAAAATTGACATCTCCATAGACAATGCTCGGGTTGTCACGGTCATGAATCACGACCTGCTGGAAAGAGTATTCGGCACAGATACGAATCCAGAAATCCCGCATAGCACCGACCGTCCGTCCGGCGGGAAAGATGTCGCGGTAAGCAGAGGGAAACAACGGTGAATTCTTCAAAGACCGATCCCGGCAATGCACGGATGGTACGGTTTCTTCCCGGATCTCAGCGACTGTCTTCTCTTCGGGTGGATAGTTTTTCGGGTTGGGTTCTTCCGGACCGGCGTCATTATCATGAATACCGCACAATAAAAACACACAAACGGTTGTAATTGCCAAACTCATGGAAACACTCCGTTTTCGGGCCGCAAAACCGGTAACCGAGGATCCGTTCAGACGGATCTCGTCGGCTCCGCGGCCATCTGTTGCATCGATGCGTTCCGGTTGAGCGGTATCGTGATGTTGATTCACAGACATTCCTTTGCTTAGCCTGGGTTTGCCATTGCAGGTTCTATAGTCTTAATGCAAGACATATGCCGGCTATGCGAATCAGGACATGTTCACTCCAGGGGAGTCGTGACGACTCCCTGGTGAGTGAATCGTGCAACACCATGAGTTGAGAAGGGTTGAGCCGCGCAGTGCTTACCCGGTGACATATCTGCAATCGGATGAAATGCCTTATCGCTCAAGAACTTGTACGAATCACCGCAAAAATCGTCTACGTCGACTCAGGACTCCCAAAACCCCCTTCCATCCCGACCGTCCTGTTCCGGATTCGGGTATTCAACCCGAACAGAGACAATTCAATGAATAATCGAGCCGGGGGCATTCTCTTTACGGATTCGGAAAACCTTTTTCATCACTCGGTCCTGGTGGCGTCGAAGAGCATCGTAAAACCCAATTTCCGATAGTGCTCCGACTCCATCCTGACGCCTGTGCGGGTGCTGTATTATTTTTCCATCAGCCATTATTTGGGGATAACATGTAACCCCTTTGTCGATGGTCTGAATACAGTAATATTGAGAAAGGAATGTACCCGTGAAACGATACGGAAGCGTCATTCGGGTCCGCCCCGAAAAACTCGAGGAGTACAAAAAACTTCATGCCGCGGTGTGGCCGGAAGTACTTGAAATCATCCGTGACTCAAATATCCGAAACTATTCAATTTATCACAAGGATGGTTTTTTATTCAGTTATTTCGAGTACATCGGCGAGGATTTCGATGCGGACATGAAAAAAATGGCCGATAACCCCACAACACAGAAATGGTGGAAGCACTGCGGTCCCTGTCAAGAGCCACTCGAAACAAGGAAAGTGGGCGAATGGTGGGCCGATATGGAAGAGGTTTTTCATACCGATTGACGACAAATCAGCGAGGCGTCGGGTATCGAGCTTTTGAGCCTTGCTCAGGCGATGCCACATCGACTATCCGAAAAGCTCGAGTCTCGAGTACGAGTACCGGCCCTTCCGGGCCTGAGTACCGTGCCTTGCGGCACTGAGTACGATTGAGTCTCTCCCCGCACAAACGCTCTTCTATCAGCGAAGCGGTACTCGTACTCAGTGAAGCCGAAGGC
>CAYFVL010000004.1:0-51686 GCA_964346405.1 uncultured Fibrobacterota bacterium | reverse complement strand
CGAGAATGGGGGCGAAAAGCGCCCGTATTAATTCTTGGCAATTGTCGGTCGCCACGCTAGTGTCGCGAACCGATACAGATGAGTCTGGGAATAGTGAATAATGCCTCCTCATGAATCGTTCGGAACAGCTCTTGCTGATGGTGGCATCTTGATGGTATCTTGAAAACGCTCACGGATGCATTTGTCGTGTGAGGTCCATCCGAAAACCGTGTTGGTCAGGTGCTGAGGATGGGGAGTCGGCATTGTCTTTTTCAGGGAATATGGACATGAAAAGCGAATTGGCAAGGAAGCATCAAGGTAAACGGATCGGTATGCTTTCACCGGTCGCATGGAGAACTCCACCGCGCGAATACGGGGCCTGGGAGACGGTCGCAGGCAATATTACCGAGGGGCTGGTCGATCGTGGATGGGACGTGACTTTGTTTGCCACCGCCGATTCGATCACAAGTGCAAAGCTCCATTCGGTGGTTCCCTTCGGGTATGAAGAAGATCATACGGTAGATCCGAAAGTCTGGGAGTACACGCACATCTCGGAGTTTTTCGAGCATGCGCACGAATTCGATCTCCTTCATTGCCATTATGATTTTATGGCGCTAACTTACACCCGGCTGATTTCCACTCCTGTGGTAACGACTATCCATGGGTTCTCTTCACCGGCGATTCGCCCATTGTACTACAAATATGATAATGTGCATTACGTTTCGATCAGTGATTCCGACCGTGATCCCAAGCTTCGTTATGCCGGGACGGTTTACAACGGAATTGATTTGGACCTGGTTCATTTCTATCCGAAACCGTCGGGGAACGATTTGGTGTTCCTCGGCCGTATACACCCGGATAAGGGGGTACATCTTGCGGTCGAAGTGGCGCGGAAATCCGGTCGGCGCCTGGTTATGGCGGGCATTGTGCAGGACCGTGAATACTTTGAGCAGCGTGTGCAACCCTGGATCGACGATACCAATATTGAGTATGTAGGGTCCGTTGGCCCAATCGGTCGTAATGAACTTTTCTCTCGCGGATATGCGCTGTTGCATCTGAATGAGTTGCCGGAGCGGTTCGGATTGGTTATGGCTGAGGCGAATGCCGCGGGGTTACCGGTCATAGCCATGGACAACGGATCCTGCGGGGAGGTAATAGAGGACGGTGTTACCGGATATCTTGTTGGGAGTGTCGAAGAGGCGATTCGGGCATTGCCAAAGGTCGCTCTTCTGGATCGCCGAGACTGCCGCAAAAGGGTCGAAACGCGTTTCTCAATTGAGGCTATGGCCAAGGGGTATGAACAAGTGTACGACACGGTTTTCATGGAGAATGGGCCGGAGTAGGTTTTCTCGATGATTGCAGCGCCACGAGCAGGCCGATGGTCTGATACCGCGTTTCGTAACATTTCGTCGATGGGATTCGTTATCTTTGTAGGTAGCCCCCTACAGGTTGTAGCAATTTCCTCTGCAGGGCTGCCGACCGGCGCATCCCATTTGCAGCGTCGATATACGCGGCGGCGGAACTGAAATACGGCAGAAGGTAGGGCTGCTAATTGGTAAATACAAAAGAAAAAGGACGATCCGCGGCACGCGCGCAAACGGCATATATGTCGTTCGCCAAGAAGACGAGTAGCAAAACGTTTTCACCGGCAGCCGGAGAAAAGGGTCGGGGATCCGGAGAATCGCTTGTCCGGGACACAAACCAGGGTTTGTCGGGTGAGGTGGGAAAGGGAACTGTGACGGGACAACGCTTCAACGAGCTTTTTGAAAAGCACGGTGAGAAGCTATACAATTTTGCGCTCTGGACGGTTCGAAACCGCGAGGCTGCCGAAGACATAATCCAAATGGTTTTCAGTAAGCTGTGGAAGCAGGTCCACCTTCCCGGTACGGAGAAGGAAATTGAGGCTTGGCTCTACCAGGTTACGCGCAACCAGTGCATGGATTTCTTTCGGAATCGTGCTCGTTCGTCACGCTTTCGAATGAACTACGGGAAAGAGGCCTCGGCGGGAGCTTCCGTGACCGCAGAATCCAAATTTGTGTGGGACGCGCTGGATTTTCTTGACGAGACCGATCGATCGGTTTTGTATCTTCATTTCCGAACCGGGTATTCATACAAGGAAATCGCCGAGAAAATGGACTCAACCGAAAACGCCGTACGGGTTCGTGCGTTCCGTGCGCTGCAGAAAATTCGCAAACGGTATATCAGAGAAGAACTATGAACAACGACGCAGTCGCCGAACACCCCTCAGACGAAGAGCTTACCCAGTTTGCTCTCGAAGGCGATATTAAGGGCGATATCGCCTCGCACGTGGACTGGTGTCCGGCCTGCTCGCGATACGTCCGGGAAATCAGGACTATCCGGGAGGGGCTTACCGGAGTTCCGGAAGAGACCTTGCCCGTGGTCCTGAGAAACAGAATAGCTTCCGCCGAAAAAAAAACTCTGTTGCTTGGGAATCCGCTCGTGATGTTTTCGCTCATTAAGGCGCTCCGATCTCCACTTCTGATTGGAATCGGTAGTATTCTGGGCGTTATTGGACTCTATATCTATTACATATTCGTACTTGCTCAGTAGCCGGAAAATTCCCCTCTGCAGTGATTTGTTTATATCAATACTGTTACATATAACCTCGACCCGACTTCGACAATCGACTCACGGCATTCTGCGTAAGCTGTTGCACGCTATTAACTTAGCCCAAGTTTCGCAGCCGACTCACGGCGCCGCCATTGGGGACGTAAGATGTTGTGCGAGATTACTTCCGCCCGGCAGTACTCCGGCACATGAGATGCCACCCGATTGAACGCGGTTCCGTCGTAACAGTGTAACCAATTCTCCTCGTTGCCGGCCGTTAAATTAAACCCATATCTTCAACCTCAGAGGTGCAAATAAAATTAGTCGGAATTGTCTCGAGCCCGGCAAGACGTATGCCTGAACGAAAACAGCGAGGAACAGTCGGATGCGAACAGTATTGTCATTTAAAAACGTGTTGATGCAACTGTTGGTGATTTGCATGACCGGATGGTCGGCCGAAACGGTTACCGCGCTCCATTTTGAGCTGGAGAACGCGGGAAGAACCGGCGGGTATGCCGAAATTGGATTTCCGGCATATATAAATATGACCAGGGTGGGGGACAACTGGTATCCGGTAGGTGGTAGAACTGAAAGGAATAAGGGAATTCTGTGGGGGCATGTCGAGTCGGCTAGTATCACCGAAGAGAATGTAGAGGTAGCTGTTTCCTATTTCATGCCGACCGACAAATTCGTCAACGGGGGACGCGCGACATACACCATTTCCTGTTCCCGCAGTGCAGACGGCACGTTGAGCGGCACCTATGAGGGAATCTGTTACGGTGAGACATACACATTCTGGTGGATGCCCAAAACGGCGGAGAATCACCTCTGCTCACTTTCTGTATGTGGACAGAATGCCCCAAGTCCGCCCCGGGGCGCGGTAACCGGCCGCATCACGGTTAGCCCGACACCACATGAGGGTTTCACCCCTCCCGGGCAAAATGAGCATCCAAGAATTCTGTTCAGAGAAAGTGATCTTCCACTTTTAAAGGCCAAGTCGGAAACTCCGTTCGGGCAAAAATGTCTCGAGTTGATGCCGGGCTGGGGTCCGGTGGGGCATGGTGTCCTGCACCAACTTGCGAAATATTCCGGAAACGAAAGCGAGGCAACTCAGTACGCGCAATCGGCATCTCTTCTGGTTCGTTATTACATGATGGATTTCTCGAATGGAGAAGATGAACACGGGCAGGTTGCCTGGACTCGTCGGCTTGAGAAAGTAAGCATGACGTATGACCTCTGCTACGATGCCTGGTCTCCGGAGTTCCGTCACGAAGTTGCATGGTATCTGGTTAACACCTGCAAAACAATTTTGAACTTTCACAGCGACTGGGTAGGTTCCAATTTTGATTGGAGCATCGAAGCGTATGCGGTAGGATGGTACTCGGGTATCGGGTTCGCGGGGATGGCTTTATACGGAGAGGATACCCCAAATGTCCCGTTTTTTCCCTGGTACGGCGACGAGAAACGGTCTCCCTCAATCGAGCCCGACCCGAACCTGACGGTGCCGGAAGGTATGACCAAAACAGTTCTGTCATTCCGGGAGGTTGATGATATCAATATGGTCAAAGAGCCTGGAACGAGTGGGATTGTCCCAATGCCCGATTTCATTTGTGCGACCGGCTTGACCGTACAGAAAGATGGACTTCTTGAGCCATTCGGAAACGACCGTCATTACCGGCCTGTTCCTGGAACGATTGTTGAGTACGGAGATACTCAGACGGTCTGGAGGACAATTCCTGCCGAGAACATTTCAGAAGTTTCAACACTGAGACCCACATATCAAGCTATTGAACTTTCCGGTCTGACAAACAAAGGCGATTACACTGTTGTCTATCTCTATGCGGTGATCGAGAATCCTGAGCCTCGTTGGGTAGAATTTCAGGACAACCTGTACCTGGTGAAGAGCTCATCACGCCTTGAATCGGAGATGTACATAAACGGTGTACTTCGGCGGCCTGGAGATTTCATGTATCTCAAGGAAGGATTGTATTCGGTCCTGATCGCGATACCGACGTTTCATTTTCAGGATTGGGGTGTAACGAATTATGCACCTCGACTTGTGGAACCCGGGTACGCCGGTTACGGAAGGCGTGAGACCAATCTGACCTACCTCGACTATGAGAAGACGCAACGCGATGCATACGCTTTAAAGATCAAATCGTCGATAGATGGCAACCCATTTTTCCCGTCATTGCTGTTTCGTGGCGCAGGATCACTGTGTGAGTTTTTCGAACTGATTCGGAGCAGCGGTATGGAGTTTCCTCGTGGTCGCCAGGGATCGGGGGCGCCGCGAAATGAAACAGACAATCCCGCGGCGAAGTTTGGGACTGCCCTTCAGAACATGTTCAATATGCCGGCCGACCCACACGGTGACGTGACGGAAGGAATTGTTGAGATGTTTGAGGATGGTGAGATTCCGATGTATAATGCCGCATATCTCGGAAAAGAGAATCCGGCTGTTCTTGCACACTTGTATGGGTTGTTGCCGGATTCGCTCCGTACCGCTTACAAGTCCAATTGGATGGAGATGATGGGTGTCACGGATGAGGATGATGCAGGGGAATTGATCAAGCATGATCCGGTGTACGCGTTGCTCAATTTTCCGCTCGATGTCGATGTATCCACTCAACCCGCGGCGGTCGGAGACCACTCGAATCGCAGACCGACAGTGAACCTGATTCATGGTCCACTCGGCGCTGCTGTTATGGAGTTTTCTGTTCCGCATACCACTGAAGCGACCGTTCGTCTGTATGGCGTATCGGGTCGACTCCTGGCCACTCCGGTGGCGGGGCAAATAAAAGCCGGCACACACCGTTTGCGTCTGGACAGGATTGCAAGGGGGTCAAGAACATGCATTGTTTCCCTTGAGACAAGCGAAGGTATCGTGATACGAAAAAGTGCTATGCTGATTCGGTGATGTGTGCCCGACCGGGCTTTTTTCGAAGTACATCGAACCGTGGCGTGGGGATCCGATTATGTCCATGCCTACCGATTCGGGCTTTTGTCAGACTCAAATCACCGGTGTTGTCCACCCGCACTCGGATAATGGCATCCTACCTGTGTTGTATGCGATAATTAGGTAACCCAAATATCCATTCACTCGGCGACAGTTGTTTCGTACCTCATTATATTAAGCCTACCCGCCGATAAAGGCAAAGACCTGTTCAAGGGCTATTGCCGGGAATATCATGGTGATAGCTATATCGGTTTTGAGGATCTCCTCCATATGGGTTCACAACTAACCTATGAGGTTCGGCCATGCTGAAACCTGGAATTCTGCTAAAAAGCCTGATCATGGCACTTTCTGCCGGAGGTGTGATTGCACTTTCCGCAGAAACCGTAACCGCGATTTCTCTGGAACTCGAAAATGCAGGACGAACCGGAGGGTATGCGGAAATAGGGTTTCCGGCATTCATTAATCTGACAAGGGTCGGTGATACCTGGTATCCAGTGGGCGGTCGCACCTCGGAGAACAAAGGAATCCTCTGGGGACATGTGGAATCTTCATCCATATCCGAGTCGGAGATCAATTTGAAGGTTTCGTATTTCATGCCGACCGACAAGTTCTCCAACGGTGGACGGGCAACATTCGATATCACATGCACCAGGAGCGCGGATGGGATGCTGAGTGGAACCTATGAAGGTATCTACTACGGCGAGACATATACGTATTGGTGGATGCCGAAGAAGACTGAAGCGCATTTGTGTTCCTTAAGCGTGTGTGGGAAAAATGCACCGAGTCCTCCAACGGGGGCTGCTGTCGGAACCATTAATGTACGCTCCGCTCCCAAATCGGAGTTCTCTCCTCCCGGGAAAAACGAGCACCCACGAATACTGTTTCGCAAAAATGATCTTCCACTCCTAAAAGCAAAGTCCGAAACCGCATTCGGGCAAAAATGCCTCGAGTATATGCAGGGATGGGGGCCTGTCGGCCATGGTATGCTTTATCAGCTCGCGAAATATGACGGAGACGGAGCAAAAGCCGCAGATTATGCCGAATCTGCATCGAAACTGGTCCGATTTCATATGAAAGACTTCTCGAACGGTGAAGACGAGCACGGTCAGGTTGCCTGGACGCGTCGGTTGGAGCAGGTCGCGATGACATACGATCTCTGCTATGATGGATGGAGCCCCGAGTTCCGTCACAAGGTCGCCTGGTACCTGGTAAATACCGCTAAAACGATCCTCAATTTCCACAGTGACTGGATCGGAACGAATTTCACCTGGGACATCGACGGATACGCGGTTGGATGGTATTCGGGTATCGGCTTTGCGGGCATGGCGCTGTATGACTCCGATTCTCCCGACGTACCACTGTTTCCCTGGTACGGTGACGGCTTGCGCGCCCCCACTATCCAGCCGGACCCGGCTCTGACCGTTCCCGAGGGAATGGTAAAAACGGTACTCTCTTTTCGTGACGCCGATCCCATAAATATGGCTAAAGAGCCCGGACACGAGGGGATGATCCCGCTTCCGGAGTATATTTGCGCCACCGGCTTAACTGTTGAAAAGGATCAAACACTCGAACCGTTTGGTTGTGATCCTCTGTACCGACCGGCTTTGGGTGAGACTGTCCACTATGGAGATACGCAGACAACCTGGCGCGTTCTTCCCGAAGATCCGATTTCGGTTGTCACCACGTACGGCCAGGCTTTCGAGAGCATCGATTTCGCCAATTTGGCCAATCGTGGGAGCTACACGAGCGTGTACCTCTATGCGGTTGTCGAGAATCCCGAACCATGATGGGTTGAGTTCCAGGATAATCTGTATTTGGTGAAGAATTCATCACGCTTGGAGTCAAAGATGTACATAAACGGTGTTCTTCGACGGCCGGGGGATTTCATGTACCTGGAGCAGGGGATGTATTCTATCCTGCTGGCCGTGCCGACTTTCCATTTTCAGCCGTGGGGAGAAGTGCAATACGCGCCACGACTGGTAGAGCCCGGGTATGCGGGATACGGTCGACGTGAAGTCAACCTCGATTATCTGGATTATGAAAAGGGGCGTCGTGAAGAATACGCGGCTGCAGTCGAGCCCATTACCGGCGGAAATCCGTTTTTTGCGTCTATGTTGTTTCGGGGAGTGGGCTCGCTTTCGGAATATTTCGCCATTCTGCGAGGAAAAGGCGTGGAGTTTCCTCGTGGGCTGAACGGGACAACCGCGCCCCGTAATGAAAGCGATAATCCCGCGGCGAAATTCGGGACGGCCGTTCAGAACATGTTTAACATACCCGCAAATCCTCATGGTGATATTGTGGAAGATGTCGTAGCGATGTTTGAAAGCGGGGAGGTGCCGATGGTGAGCGTCTCTTACCACGGCAAACCGAATCCGGCAATGCTTGCTCACACATACGGATTACTGCCGGATTCGCTTCGTGTCGCTCTCAAACCGAAATGGATGGAAATGACCGGAGTGACGGACGAGGATAATGCCGAGGAGCTTATTAAACACGATCCCGTATATGCATTGATCAATTTTCCGCTCGATGTCGAGGTTCCGACCAGAAACGAACACCGTCATTCGGCGGGGATATCGCGTCCGAAACTCACGGTAAGTTCAGGAGGCTCAAACCCCATGGCTTCATTCTCGGTTTCGGAGGCTGGACGGGTATCGATTCGGATGTACGGTGTATCCGGGCGCCTGTTGAACACACTGTATTCCGGACACGTGGAGGTCGGTCATCATACGATTCGAATGAATTTGGACAATATCGGTTCGCGTGCCTGCGTTGTGGTGCTTCAGACCTCCTCGGGTGAAACGGTACGTGAAAATCTGATTGTTCTGAAATAGGTTTGCGAAAAGGAAAACCGCGGCTTTTCGAGGCTTACGATTAACCGGGGAAATCGCCGGGCGGCGACTCCCCGTTTTTTTTGTACTCGTCCTGCGGATACTTCACTAGCCCAAGTTCGATTCATCGGTAATGCGATATCCGGCCCAGTATGTTGTGATTTTTTTTTCGGTTGGGATTGCGGCAACAACTACGTATTCGTCTGAGGGGACCAGCGTATAGAGCATTTGCTCCAGACCGTCGACCTGCCATTGAACACCACACGTCGTAACAATACAGTCTTCCGGCCGTTCCCATGCTGAACACCCGACTGTCATAATACACCGGTCCGACACCATACCCGGGACGCTTCGATTGCACGGTATTGATACCCTTTGCCTCTTCAACCTGTTCCATTTCGTTTCGCCCGTTAAAGCATCCACCGCAAGGAGCACATCGTCGGCGAGAATACCATAGAACACTTCGGGGGGTGACCGGATGCGGAGTCCAGGACTTCAATTGAAGGAACCTTCCGAATTGAGGAGTTGGTCGCCAATTCGCCCACGGGACGATAATACGAGACATATACGATACCGTCGGCTACAATGGGATGTGCCTGGCCCCCGGGGTGGTAGTCCCAACCTTTGTCGAGCAGCTCGAGGACATTGTAACAGCATTTCGCATCGCCGATATCGTTTTCTTCGCTTTCCCAGAGTCTTTGAGCATTGGTGAAACTGCTTACAAGTTCAAGGCCTGGGTTCTACTAAGATGATTCATAGTGTCCTCTCATGTGATTTCTTGCTCAGAGTTCTTGCCATGATTTTCTCCGGATTTATGTCTTATATATGTCCGTTGGGGATAATGTACGGAAGGTTTCGGTCCGAGATTGAACGTGGTGTGCTTCGTCGGGGATGGAATCCCGTCAAGTTTTTTCCTTAGTTCCAATCCCGAGACCGAAGAGATCCCCCCGGCGCATATGGTGTCTTCATTCGTCTATGTTGTGACGGCAAAACCTCACGAATGGATTAGTCGGCTTAATCAGTTTCCACAAGTACCTTTGGTCGTGATTGACGGCACCGGCAATTTCAAGATGCGCCCTGAGCGGAAGAATTACTTTTTTGTCCGGGCAAGTAACCGTGACGCGGGACATGAAGTGGGAAAGGCTTTGATAGAACGAGGGCACCGACATATCGCTCTCATCCCGTATGGAAGCCCGAAGCATGAGTGGGAAATTGCTCGAGAAGAAGCGCTTCGGGAGGTATATAGTGTATTGGATAGGGAATACCGGCCGACGTTTTTTTCGTTGGAACCCATTGACAAACATGTGCCCACGGCGCGCGAGCTACTTGGATGGTCGGAAACCCGGGTCAAGGTAATTCTTTCAAATTCGGGAATTCTCCCATTCGAGGCGGTGCATGAGCGTTTGCGTCCCCTGGAAAAAATTGACCAACTTCCATTGCTGATGGAAATGACACGTCCCGCTTTTGATCGTGCCTTCCGGGACCGGAGTATCACGGCATGGGCGTGCTCCAATGACGAGGTTGCGGTTTTGGCAATGCACCGCAAGCCTTGAAACGGATATCACTTATCGGGTTCGACAATTCTCCAATATCATACGTGATGGGAATAGCGTCATACGAGTTCGATTTCCAGTCCATGGCGAGAGTTGCGCTTGAAACTATTGCACACCCTGAAGTCGTTCGCAGATCGGAAGGGCAGGTTATCACTCTGCGGGGGCATGTTGTTGTTCGTGGCAGTCTTCGAAGTGCCCGGTCGTTCCAACAAGATCGTGAAGGTTGTGGAACGTCTGCGGATCTGCCTGGCGGATGAATAACCTTTTGCACATTGGCGACGACGGATACATGCCGTGATTTGATTGCGAACCTTGGGTTAGCTAGTCGCGCGGTACTGTTGGGATATCCAGTTGAAATACGGCAACCTATTCAACAAAGAAAGCTATCCGGCCAACAGCTTTCGTACGGATGGCCCACTTGGTGGCGCTTCTCCCGTGAGACGCTGAATCGTGGGGAAATGCATTCGGCAATGAAGCAACAGCGCGCCAATACAAGATCTGACGAGGCATTTTAGAGCCTGTCCGGGGCGCCAGTCATCTTTTGTGCCAAATCGCCCAACCCGCAAACAATCGGCATTCGGTATACTCATAAGCAAAGCGAAACCAATACTGTTTTTCACAGACTAACAGAGCGGATACCTCCCATTTTTCATCCCAAAAAGGTGCCGGAAAGTATGTGCGGTGCTCAAGGACAGGCGCCCGACCACGGAAGCGGCTCAAAAGATCCGTATTGGGCGACTCCGGCGCGGGCGGTAATGCGCTTTTTCCCCGGCCGCCATATAGGCAGATCCCCCAGAATGGCATGAAACGCCGAGTATCCAAGGTATCCGAACCCGAAGTCTACGCTGGACAATGTCAGCGGATCTCTGGACAGGGAGTTGTCGAAGGAAAGAATCCCGAGGTCTTCGGGTATACGGAAACCGGCGAGCGAAGCCCACTCGTGTACATCCCGTCCCACGGAATCGTTCGGCACGATAAGCGCGGTCGGACTGAGTCGATTTATGCAGGGAGGGAGCAGAAGACTCAACGCAAGCAGACGCCCAATACGCCAGTGATGGATATCCGGATATTGCATCCTGAATAATGCTTCGCTAATCCTGAGCAAAGCTTGATGGTTTTGCGCAATCCCAGTGCTTGTCTGCACGGCATTTCCGTGATACTCCAGCTCATAGCTGCAATTCCGTAAATAGTCCGAAAGCAAAGATATAAGTTCTGTTTTCCGATGGTTCTGGGATACCAGGAAGTTTGTCACATCCTGATACCAATTCACACCGTGAGGTGGCTTCTCTCTAGTGCCGTGCACGACGATTTCAGGGTATTTTCGAGCGGCTAGATCCTGAAGAAGGCGGAAACGACGATCGCTCCAGGGAGTCCAGGAGTAATCGACGTAGAGAACGGATTTGTGATCGTATTGGTGGATATGTGTGAGGGCGGCCCAAACCGCCGAATGCTCGGAAATCCGGAGCCGGGCAAAGTAGGGATGATCGATGGGGCAGCCGGAATCGCTTCTGTCAAGCCAAAAGACCGGTCGTCCCAGGGAAAGGAGTTTGTAAATCTGAGGAGTGAGAATCCTGATTCGCTCGGCCGCGAGGGCCAGAAATGCACCCATGTACCCCGTTTTTGAATCTGAAAGCCGGTCGATAGTCTGCTCAAACTCGCTCTGACTCGGACATGAGGTGTGAACTATCCTGATGCCGACGCGATTCGCCTCGGTCAAAAAAGAGGAACCGAACAGGTAAGTCCTGTCGGCCCGGCAGATTGATGCCCAATGGTTTTTCGATTGCGCCATAATGGCAATAAACCGACTTGACGGGGTTGAATCGACCGGCCCCCGCGTGCCGGGAACCCAACGGTTGCCCACACGATGAACCAGTTCGCGATTGCTTAACCGCATAAAAACTTTCCCCACCGTCTTATCGCAAATCCCGAATCGGTCGGTGAACCAGCGATACTTCGGGAACGGGTTTCCCGGTTGGTAGATACCGGTAGTGATTCCGTTCACAAGATGTTTCTCCAGTTGTATCGCCCCACTTTGTACCGTTTCCCGGCATGTGACGTTCCGGGCGGAATCCGGAACCCGGGCACGTCTTCCCGCGGCCACATCCAGGAGCCCCTTTTGCTCGAGGTGAGCCACCGCGCGCGTGATGACCGGCCGCGAAACATTGAACCGGATACAGAGGTTCGCCTGAGAATCGAGAAGTGAACCGGCGGGCAGAGCGCCGATCTCCAGTTCTAAACGCTCGGCTACTTGCAAGTATAGCTTTTTCATAGTCCATAGCCTCTCAAGCGGTTCCTGGATCACCTACCGACAACTGAATTGGTGCGATTCAGAGCCTGAACCGCGGCGAATGGAATCGCTCACCACGCAAAACAATATACGTTATGCTGTCTTGTTTTCCAGGTTTTTCTTATATTCTTCGGAAACGGGTAGCGCCTGAGGGCAAGCGTTTCTATATTTTCCATATAAGTTGAGAGGCACATTTTGAGACAGAAAGGATGATTCAGCATGAGAGATGGTTCAGGAAAGCGCGGATGGCCGTTGATAGTGAGCATCATCGCTCTGACATCGTCGGTTGCTCTCGGTGGGATGGACTGGAATGAAACAGCCACCTTTTGCCGATGGTGCTATCATGACGAGGGCGCGGTTGATCCCGGTTTTAGTGGCCGTTTGGAGATGTCACTTTCAAGTCTTGATGGAATGGATGTCGGGTTACACTTTTTTTTCAAGCAGGGACAGGTTGAGCACGGGTACGCGATTACCGACGGACAAATGGAACAAAATTTCTGTTACGACATGCATTTCACCCCGTCACATGCCGATGGCGACCTCACCATATTTCGCAATAAGCATTACTTGTGCACCTTGGACGTAGAAATCAATGGATTGTCGGTGACCGGATCATATGCGGGGGTGAAGAAGGACGATGCCGAGGCCGATCCTTCAAGTCACACACCGTTATCGGGGACAATATCCGGGTCGCTGAGAAGCTGGGGGCAGATTGAGTCCGAGGCGTCTGCTGTTGACAAAAGCAAAAAATGGGATTGCTGGAGTGGTCCGACTACGAATGTAGTTGCCGAGCCCTGCGGACACGAAATTGTCGAGGATTTGAATCAACTTACCCCTGTATGGCGCAGCGAAGCCGTGCTTCCATGCGGGGCGGGAAACATTGGGAGAATTAAAGATGGAATTGGGGACAACATCTGGACTTCACCGCCGCATGGGGGAAATGCAACTCCCCTGGTAAGCGACGGAAAGATCTTTCAATGGTATTTCGAGCCGAGTGGCGATATATTCGACTCGGAAATGGTACGTATCTGGTCCACCGAGGGACACGAAAAATGGGACAAGTATTCCAAAGAAACGGGTGGAAAGACGCTTTTCGGGTATCTCGAAGAGCGATACGGAAGTGATGCGGTCGAAAGTGTGAAGTCCAAATCGGCGGTGAGTGCGGATGATGTCGTGGTGTGTATGGATGCGGCTACGGGGAAGACAAAGTGGAAAACGGTATTTGAGGGAAAAGGATCGAATTGGCAAAGTCACAAAAGTGGTCCGGACAATCTGACGGGATGTGTTCTGGACGGAAAGGTTTTTGTGATAGGATCGACGCTTCGTCTGTATGCGCTCGATGCCGAAACCGGCGATCCATTGTGGGAAAAAAGCATCGGGCGGAAACACGAAGAGCTTGAGGAGATCAAAGCTGCCGGTTTACGGGATTCGCGTTTGTATAACGCTCATCAATACAGTAGTCCTTGAGCACTCAACGGCAAGAAACCGCTTCTCGATACCGGAACAATAACCACTACGGAGGACATAGATGTTTGAAAAGGAAAATCGGATGCGTATCTCAATCGTGATACTGTCCATTCTGGCGGCTACCGTTGTAAGTATTGGCCGTGGATACCACACCGCGTGTGTGCCGATTGGCGGCAAAGTGCTCGTATCGGGAATCGGCGGAGATTCATATCTCTATGCATTCAATCCCGACAACGGGAATATCGAGTGGCAATACGGACTAAAGGGCGGAGACGTTGTACCATGCCGTTGGGTTCACCAGGGCAAGGAATACGCCGTGTTTATAGCGGGCGACAACAGCGATAGCGTTATATGTATCGACCCCGCGGATGGCAGCCCCGTATGGAAACGGCGATTCGCGGGATTGATGAAGCCCATAAGGGATTTCACTATTTCCGGAGATCATATGGTCTTGACGGAGAACTTCGATCTTGAGACGAATGTCGATAACAGCGACTCCATATACAATGTCTGCTACACACTTTCACTCACCGGACCGGTAGAAAAATGGCGTCACCATTCAGAGGTACGGTATAACAAAGGCGGTATCTGGCCGATCGCCCACGGCAACTTCTACTCCGGTAATCGTACGAAGGAAAGCGATGGGACCCAATGGCGAATGATTTACAGCGTGGATATGGAAACCGGTCAAAGAAACGGGGAGATTTACGGCATTTCTCCCGCAAGGGCCGGGTTTATGCAGGTGGTCGAAGACAAGCTTTTTATTCAACCGGATGGAAGGCACGGGAGTACCACTCAGATTTACAATGTCGGGCCTTTGCCGCGGAGTTTCGATACCCTGACCAACTGGATTGCGGATCATCCCTCGACTTCGAGCTATGCCGAAGGGCCGATATACCATCCTATTGTTGACGGTCGCATGTATATGCGGGGCTCCGACGGGATCTACTGTTATGATCTGCGCAAAAACCCGTTGAGCGCAACCGCCCACGGATTTGAGAGTTCCGTTGCTCCGAGTGATGCGCGGTACGGGGCGGCTCTCAGCGGGACAGTATTGAATTTGCATTCCGCATCAACACGCACGAGCAGGGTACGGGTCTATACCCCTGCCGGCCGGATGCTGGTTTCCCGGTCTTTTCTGGGGAAACACTCATTGGCTCTTCCGAATCGAATCGCCAAGGGGGTTCACGTGGTGGTGATATCCGACTCCGAGGGAATAAGTTATCGCGGTCGATTCATTCACAAATAGGGCCTGTATGCAAAACTCCTGGTCCGTTTCAAAATGGGTTAACCGGATATTGTCCCGGTTAGCCCCTGGCCCAAGTGTCGTAGTCGACTCACCGGATTCCGCGTAAGCTATTGCATGATCTTATCTTCCCGCTCGCTTTCGACCGCGAAACCTGGGCTAAATACGTTCTTTTGCCGCGGCGGGAAATTGCCGGGCCGGGTCGGAGCCTTTGCCGTTAATCGAGCCGGCCAAAGTATGCGAGGAAGAGTCGCCCGTAAATAGCATTTTAGGGCGCTACCTGCCTGGGGTCAAGAATGACATAGGAGGGAAGCCCGACCACGTCAAAGTGATTCAGAACGGCTTTGGTTTCCGGCGCATCAGGGTTTTCGGCCTGGTATTTAACCAGAATAAAGCTCTCAAACTCTTCGCGTACCCGCGGATTGCGGAATGTTGTCGCATCCATGGCCTTACAGTTCTTGCACCAAGTCGCCCAGAAATCGATAAAGACCGGCTTATTCCGGGCGACCGCGGCCGCCAGCCCTTCTTCCAACGAATGGTGCCAGTTCAGTTGATTGTTGCCGAGGCTTTGCACAGTGTTTGAATGGGTCTCGGTTACGGTGCGTGAGCTATTCCGCCAGATTTGGACCGCTGTATATCCGTAATAGAGTGCAATCACGAGAATCAATGCGCCAAATCCGTTGCGCACCCAGGCCATCCAGCCGCCCGGTTTGGGCAGGAATGAGAGACCGGCGCCCGCAAAAGGCCAGGGGAGCGCCATGCCGGCGCCCAGCATAAAGGGGAGCAGCAGTCCCGTCATTTGTCCCTCGCCATAAAGCGAGGTCGCATAGAGCACCACCGAAATAACCACCGGAGCAACGCAGGCACCGGCCAGAAGCGCTGCGACCGAACCCATGAAAAAGGCTACCGGCAACGAGCCCCGCTTCTGCTCGTCATGCTTGATCTTGCTGCGAAACCGGCTGAAATCGATATGTATGATATCGAACATACCCAGCGCCAGAAGAATGAAGAGTATCGCGATTGCCGCATTGAAGAGAGGGGATGAATTCAGCGTCCCAAAGGTTGCTCCGCTCAATATGATAGCCGTGCCGGCGATGCCGTAAGATAATGTCATGCCCAAACCGTACATGGCGCCCACCAGCAGTCCCCTTTTTTTGCTTTGCGCATGAGCGCCCGCTCCCAGGACCGCCAGCGTAATGGGCATCATGGGGAGCACGCAGGGGGTAAGGTTGAGCGCGATTCCGCCCAGAATGGTAAGAAGAATTACAATCCAGACGGCTTTGCCGGCAAAAGATACCAGACCTCCGCCTGAGGAGGGATTCTGCAAAAAAGAAACGAACTTTTCGGCCGCCATATAACCGCCGGCCTTGCCGGTGACTTCGAATTGGTCGAGCAGCGAGGATGATGCCGATGGTTTGTCTTCGGCAAGTCCACCAAGGTCTTTTAGCGAAAGGTCACTTTTCAGCTCCCCGGCGGCGCCTTCAGAGTCGATTTGAAAACGCCTGGTTACAGGTAGAAAGCACTGGGTATCATCGCAGGCCTGATACCGGAGTGAACCGACAAGACGCCATTTGGGTGCGGTGAGCGGAGCATGCAAAGTGATGCGGTGCCCATCGGTAAAAACCTTCACCTGCGCGCCGTCGAAATTGGTGTAATCCTTTGGTTCCGGAAGCTCGACGTGAACCGCTTCCATACCTTCGACATCGCTCACATCGAACTTGAAGAAAAGCGATTCCGCGCTGTAGAAATGGATGTCTGGTTTCATGCGAAAAGTGATAGAGGCAATCAGGCTGTCGCCATCGTGAATAGCCCGGTCAAATTCAAGTGTGACCGGTTGATCGGCGGAGTTGGATTGGGAGGCCGGATTCGCCCCGCCATCGGAAACCATCTCATCCAGACCATCAAGCGATATTTGAGCGCACAGAATTCCTGTAAAGGCGAGAATAAGACCGAATGCCGGAGCCGTAAAGCGCCGTTTTGCCCGGGGTCGAATATTCATTATGGGTGCACTCCTGTATTCAGTGAAGCTATCGTATAAGTGGAACGTGTTGTCATATATTCCATATATAAATAGTGTCTGTCCGGAAACTCCCGTTGATCGAGTCCCGAATTGACTTCGGGAAGATGAACCCCCTCATTCCGGCCGAAAACGGGCGCCTTCCCGATTGAAACCGGGACTCGGCGTCCGTTTTTGAGGGTTTCCGAACAGGCACTAAATATCAGCATATACAACTCTGCCGCGTGTTCGCGCCGACACAAAATTCTTCGTCCTCCCGCCAAACCGGACGGAGTGGCATCTCGCGACCAGGAGATTACGATTATGACTCGTGATCATGCACAATACCTCCAACGCCAGACTTCTGAGCCGGTGAGCGATGAGCGGAACGGCATGCTGGAGTTATTCATCGAATGGGCAACGCAGCCGGGGCAATTGAGTGTTGGGAAGAGCGTGTTTCAGATCGTTGGACAGTATACAAGAGTTCGGGCAACGGTCGTCGCAGCATGGTTGCTTGCGTGCCTATTACGGAAATTCGTTTGGTATCATGGATTATTGCGACCCTACTCGGTCTGAGGAGCGGATTGTTGCGGTGCCGGGGCATGTTGAGGTCCTTGTGTGCAGTTCCATTGTATTCAATTGGTTTTACAAATCCTGCGAAAGCGCTAACTAAGACTAATCTATGGTGCCGCACAAATTTGCAAGCGATGTGCATTTTTGTGCAAAAGAATATCACTTTTATACATCATTTTCCGTTTTCGACTGCGAAACTTGGGTTAGCTCTGTTTCCAATGACAGCCTTCGCGGGTATGGATCCGCAATGTGCGGTGATCGGGTTTATGTGGCAGCAAAAAAGGTCGGTGATGTACCCACCGGTATACAGATTGTGGATGTCTCCGATCCGTCGAATATTGTCGCAACAACTCGCTTGGTGTCTAACATCGACGCCGGAAGTGGGGGAGGGTATTGCTCAATACGAGATGGATATGCCCATTTTGGGGCGTCGAATGGTTATGTCAAATTCGACATTGAAGCCGCTACGGTCGTTGGATCGGTGCACAAGAATGATTTGACTGGAGCCAAAGACGTCGATCATACATTTGCTTTTGGGAATCTGTGTTTTTTTGGTGATGACGATTCAAAGAACACCTATATTGTCGCACATGCGACAGACCCCGACAATACCCCACCGATTGTCGACATGGTTGTGCCAAGAGACTGTTCCGAAGCCCAACTTTTGACATCTCGCGTTGGCATTACTCTCACCGATGCTGTCGATGTGTTCACAATTACGGATGAAACCTTCATAATTCGTCCACTAGCTGGGGAAGCGTTGGAGGGTAAGTATACCGTTTCTGAGAACATCGTCAATTTCTGTCCGAGTGAATCCCTTGCGGAAGGCACAACCTACGAAATAGTTGTGCCGGCAGGCGGCATAAAGGATTTTTCGGGTAACGGGGTCGGAGAGGAATTCAAGGCCACTTTTACGACCGCAGGCGAAACGGCGGCGAAATCGCCGGTAGAAAACAACGTGCGCCGTCGGAACACCGCCCCGCGGATTCACATCGGTGCGAAAAGGGTTCGAGACGGAGCACAAATTTATGACATTCGCGGAGCACGTGTGGGGGAGCTTACATCCAAATTCAATGGAGTTCATATCATACGATAAGTGGTGACGCAGGTGAAGCACGGGGGGACGGAGCTGCGGATCTGGGGACGCGGACGGACGGGGGACGGAGCTGCACAGAGTTTGAGAACAGAGCCGTACCACCGCAACAACTCGTTGGAGGAATTCCATGGGTTGAAAGGGGCTCCCTGGCTTCCGTTTCTCCACGACCGCAGGCGAAACGTCGGCGAAAAACAACGTGCGCCGTCGGAACACCGCCCCGCGGATTCACATCGGTGCGAAAAGGGTTCGAGACGGAGCACAAATTTATGACATTCGCGGAGCACGTGTGGGGGAGCTTACATGTAAATGAAGCATGAAGCACGGGGGACGGAGCTGCGGAGCCGGTAATGTGCGCAGCCTGCCAGCACTGCCATTTATGACATTCGCGGAGCACGTGTGGGGGAGCTTACATCCAAATTCAATGGAGTTCATATCATACGATAAGAATTTGCTCGGGCGTAACGCTGTAATGAGAGCCAGCAGATCAGGTCGGCTGCGGGCGTTTTCCATTTTCATATGTTTGCTCCTTCTCGGCTGTTTCGACCCGCATCTATCTAAAGCACACGTTCGTTGCCACGCAGACAGGGGCGGTTTCACCGATCTTGATATTCAGGTTTCCATAGCCGTACCCTCCCAAATGACCAGTGCCGTGCGTGAGGCGAATGCCTGCGTAATGGACTCAATTTCTTTCCCCCATGTTCGAGAATACCTGCTGGAAAAAGGGATTATCCTTGGTAATGCCTCTAATAAAAGGCATTCGGAACACGAGAAAATCGGAACATTACAGGTCGATGCCGCTTGGTATGTGCCCGTAACCCATGTCTGTGAAGAATATGATCCGCTTTGTCTGGGTCGATATCTTGGGGCACAAACCGGCCGGACGCATAATCGGATTCAGGTGATTACCACTGTCAGTCTGGACTCCATCGCGAGGCATTCCTTGGAGAGTCACGGTTTTTGGCCGAGGGATACTATTCAGTTCGTGAGGAATTTCACGTTTCCATACCTATTCAGCTCGATACCGGACCCGGAACTTCTCGCCGCTGAAATTGAGATACACGGATACCTTGTCGAGAACGCCGTTTACCGAGTTCTTGGAGATCAGCATGCCCTCATTCCTGAATCCATGTTGAGGGGAGTCACGGGTGTGAGGGCGTTTGAGTGTTGCATTGACTGACTGATTCGTGGAGGGGGACGGAGCTGCGTCGGGGACCGGGGACCTCGACGCTGCGCAGCGGCTACCGGGGACGGAGCTGCACAGAGCTTGAGAACAGAGCCGCACCACCGCAACAATTGGTACAATTCGTACAACCCGGGGACGGAGCTGCACCGGAGATCCGGGATGTGGATCGAGCAACCAGATTTGACTTGTGCCGGCATTTCACACCTTCAGATCGGCACTTCATACCGTAAATCGGACCGCTTATCGGAAAAAGCTTCTTGCAATTCGCTCCAGGCGGTATCTTGAGATTACGATGCAATTGCAGAACCTCTGCCCTTCCGGCATTTGGGCTTTCCATAGCATAGCATAGCACAAATGATCGAACACATTTCAAAGGAGACCGGCTGCTCATGGCACGAAAACCTCGTCAACACATGATCGGTGATGCGCATCACTTCATGGCGCATGGTATCGATTCCGTTAAGTTGTTCAAAGATGACGAAGATTGCGAGAAAATGCTTGAAATCCTCGACGAATACTTACCCAAGCACCGGTGCCGTTGTTACGGGTATGCTTTCGAGGATAGTCATATGCACCTTATTCTGCGTCCTTCCGGCGAAAAGGAGAGTTTTTCGCGAATGATGCAGTCCATTGATTCCATGTACGCACGCTACTACAATAAGAAGTACGGGAGGAGAGGATATCTGTTCTGGGATCGGCCCAAGACAATACCGACTCGTGATTTTGACTATCTCCACAAGCTCCTGACATACGTGCATCGAAATCCGGTGAAATCGGGAAAAGTCAAAAACCCTGAAGAGCTTCGGAACTATAAGCGGTCAAGCCATAGATACCTCTTTTCGGAAGACTGCCCTTACAAATGGCTGAACGTGGCCTATATGAAAGCCCTGCTTGTAATGGCTTCGCACAACAGAGCGAACTATCTCAACGAGTATCTCATGGAGCTATTCAGAGTCGACGACACGGAATTTGATCCCTGGAAAGAACCCGAGAATCGGGCGGAGCCCCTACCGAACGGTCCGAAAGAATTTTTCCGTTCGGAGTGGCAATGGATCCGCCTTGCCGTGAAACAATGGGATCGATTCAAGAAGAAAAGAGAGCGGCTAAGAAGAACGCCTGATCATCTGTCAAAACTTGCGGACTTTTGCTCACGGCAATTCGGCCTTGCCAAGAACGTGACACAGTTCAAATCAGATTGTGCAAACTATCGCTCCGCTCGGGCACTTTTCTCTTACTGGGCGGTTGTCGTTGGGGGGTATTCGGCGGTTCTGATAGGTCGATTGCTGGGCATCAACCAAAGCACTGTCCTCCGGTCGGTTGGCGAGGGGGAGGCACTTGCCGCAGGGACTGGTTTTCCCATAGAATAGGAATAGGAATGTGAAAACAAGGCGATCTGGTTTTCATTGCCGCCGATGCACATGTCGGGATTTCCTTTCATCACGTGAGTCGGCTGCGAAACCTGGGTTAAGCCTATGGCTTCTCCTGGAAGCGATTTTGAACTCTGGATGTAGTTGGGCGCATATAGCAGAGCACGAAGAAACGCTTGGTGGGGCGTGGGATCCTTTTTGCTGCCGTATCTGCCATAGGTTTAAATTCCCGCTCTTATCCCGGTCTCCCAACGCACTTCCCAGCCTACCGGGGCCTTGTTGCTGCGTTCCTATTGGCCTGTTAACTGTGCCGTTCGTGCTGGAGAGAGGCGCGGCATCTCCCTTCTAAAGTATTACCTATCTGTCCTCGTAAACGCGTTCCGAAAGTGGGTTTCCGTTCCGCGAAGGATGCTGCTCTATCCTTTGCTTGGGCGGGGATCCGTCAGGAATCTGCAGCTCCGTCCCCTGGGCTTGAGTTCTCCGGGCCGACCGCAGTTGCATAAGATAGCGGGTACGAACCGTTTGATAGAAGGAATCATACCTCCCATCCCGGTAGTCCGGAAATGTCCACTCGAACGGTATCCATTTTTTGTTTTTGTATCGAGCGGCAAGATCGGCGTAGATACCGCGGTCCAGGTAGACCTTTTGGCCCGCTTTCTTAGCCGAAGCGAGTAGGATTTTATGATGATCGAGATATCCACAGTCCAGATTGACCGTCCGGTTTCCTTCATTGGCCAGTTGGTTTTCCACGCAGTTGCAGTGGATTTTCATCGCAACCAGGTCGGTTGGGGGACGGAGCTGCGAAAATGCAACTATTCGACGAAGGAGAGGAGATCCCATTTCCGATAGATAGTAGTCGGTGACATCGAACGGATATGGTTCGCTGGTGTTCTCGATCGGACCCCAACACTCAACTAACGCATTGCATGCTTCGTGGAACTCTGTTTCCGAGCCGTACAGGACGGCAACAAAGAACTTCACGTTTGCAGGGCTTTCAACAGGTGCCATGGGGAATCGCTCCGAATGCCCGTTCGAAAACCTCACCGTGAATGCCGGATTGATTAACAATGAAGTCATGGAGTTTTTCGGGCTCAAGAATTTCCTTGTTGATACTATCGGCAGTTCGAATTCGTAAAACATTTCCCTGAAGATACAAATGGGTTCCGTTTCTGCAATAGGTGAGCACCGGATAGGTAATCATATCAAATTTAAACGAGTCTTCCCATGCACGAAGGAATGTGGAGTCGTCGACAATCTTTATCTTGTAGGTGAGGCGGTGTTTTTTCTGGTTGTTCATGATGGTGAAAAGATCGACCCGGTTCCTGCACGGTTTTGGCTCAAGCACAAGGTCGTTGAACCCATTGGGAATGGTGACGGTGACGTGTGTGGGTATACGCACCGGCTGATACATTAGATACCCGGGATCCACAACGAACTGAGAGCCGTCACGAATGAGCAAGACCGCGCAGTGAGTATCCGGTCCGTAATAACGATCGCACAGCAGGGGGTATGCCTCATAACCATATATTCGCAAAACACTGATAAATGCGGCATTGAGCGAAAAACAAGTCCCCCCGGTCCCAAATGAGAGGAATTCCCTCAATACCTCACCGGGGAGCCGCTTCTTCTTTTCCGAAGTTGTGGTGACGGAGTTTTTGATGATCTTTGTGAGATTTTCGAACGGTACTGCCGCAAACGCCGCGCAAATCTTATCGAGTGTACCCTCTACCAACTCCGTCTCAGCGTGCAGCTCCGTCCCCTGTCTTGCGATCGCGGTCCGCGAGTCCGTTCGGTGCGGCGGAATCCCAAAGCGCTTTCGAAACCTGAACAGTATTTGAGGATCCATGGCATCAATTGGACTCGGTACTTTTGACATAATTGGGTCATCCTGCACAGCAGGTTACTCTGACATTAGAATTAGAAAAATACGTCTAGTCTAGCCTAGCGTCTAGCCTAGTGTCTGGAATACGTATACCTGATCAATTTCAGGGGGAGATTCGAAGATGATTTTGATGCAGCTCCGTCCCCTAACACGGAAATCCCTCAGAACTTCCCCCGGTAGCCGCTTTTTCTTTTCAGAGGCCACCATTACCGAGTTTTTGATGATTTTTGTAAGGTTCTCGAACGGCACCGTGGCAAAGGCTGCGCAGATTTTTTCAAGCGTGCCGTCGGAGGTAGATGCCGAGCCCGCCTGCAGCTCCGTCCCCGCCGGTGGAATGTGATACCCCGCTCGGAACTTGTGCAAAATTTCCGGATCAATACTGTCGATTGGACTCGGTACCACGGACATGCTCGAGGTTTCCCGTTTTTTTTTCGGCTGGAAAAATACGTTGGGCATCTTCAGTACGTGTGTCGAGATGGGAATATGAGGTATTGCCGGCTTTTTCGATGATGGGGCTATTTCCACAGATACCCTGGATTCAGCTCTCTTAACGATGATACTTCTCCTCAGTAGGAAAGTGGGCTTGATCATTGCATTTTCTTGCACAGCACCAACCCCAACGATGCTTTCGGCACGGTTGTTGTTAAATGATCATCCAGACGCAAGCTGCGAATTTTGCCGAATCGGCACAAGAAACCGTGTTTTTTGCGGCCTGTAAGGGCCCCTCAAGGTATGTATGCGGCAAGTCGGTCCTTCGAACGACCCGTCCCGTTCCCATCGATGCAAAAGAGCGAAGTCTGAAATCCTGCTGTGGCTGCATGATTGCAGCTCCGTCCCCAGTCTCCATGATCATGATGTTCCTGTGGGTTGTGCTTCTTGCGGTTTTGAGCTATTGGGTCGTTTGAGCGGCTCACACGTCTCATCACGCAAAAGCTCGTGTCGGTGAAAGGCCGCTGGATGTCCTTCGAAAGCGATATGCTCGAGGAGAAATTTCCAGAGAAGAGTACATTGCTAGAAAACGGAATCTTCAATAGTAGGGGAGTGGGTATGGGAAAAGATACCGCGCAGGAACGAAAACGCACTCAGCAACAGGAACACCAACACGGAAATGAGCAGCAAAAGAATAGAAAAGGCAGTTCTGCCGCGAAACGTAAAGGTCGGAGACACCAAATGGACGATGAACACCGGAACGGGGAACCCGAAAGGCACGAAGGAGGAGGACATCAGAATCATCATGCCATGAGGATTGCCGATTTTCGTCGCCGATTCTGGGTTTCGTTGGCGCTGACGGTGCCGATACTTGTTTTGTCGCCACTGATTCAAGGCTTTATCGGAATACGAGAGGCAATGCGTTTCCCCGGAGACTCCTGGATTCTTTTTGCGCTCGCAACCGGTGTGTTCTTCTACGGAGGGTTGCCCTTCATCAAAGGCTTGTACGATGAGATGCGCAAGTGGCAGCCGGGCATGATGACGCTGATTGGTTTGGCTATCACGGTGGCATACGTATATAGTGCAGCCGTCACATTCGGGCTCCCGGGAAAAGTTTTTTATTGGGAGCTTGCCACGCTGATCGATGTCATGCTTCTGGGGCACTGGATTGAGATGCGCTCGATTATGGGGGCCTCCATGGCGGTCGAGTCACTGGTAAAACTGCTACCTTCGAATGCCCACAGAGTAAACGAAGACGGCGATACCGAGGATGTTCCCATCAGTGGGTTGTCCAAAGAAGACAAAGTTTTGATTAAACCCGGCGAAAAGATTCCGGTGGACGGCAGCATCGTCGAAGGGGAGAGTTCAATTAACGAATCGATGCTCACCGGAGAGTCAAACCCGGTAAATAAGAAAAACGGCGACAAAGTGGTAGGGGGTTCCGTTAACGGGGAAGGCGCGATTCAGGTTGTGGTGGAAAAGACCGGAGAGGATTCTTATCTGTCCCAGGTGGTGAACATGGTCCGTTCCGCTCAGCAGGGGAAAAGTCGCACGCAGAATTTTGCCGACAAGGCGGCCGCCTGGCTGGCGGGAATTGCGATAACCGCCGGGTCCGGAACTTTGGTCGTGTGGCTTCTCGGGTTCGGCCGGGATTTCGCTTTCGCTCTGGAGCGAACAGTTACCGTCATGGTTATCACCTGTCCTCATGCTTTAGGGCTGGCTATTCCACTAGTGGTTGCTGTTTCCACCGCGATTTCAGCAAAACGTGGGCTTCTCATACGGCACCGAAACGCTTTTGAACGCGCAAGGAATCTTCAGGCCATCGTCTTCGATAAAACCGGAACTCTGACCGAGGGGAAGTTCGGCGTGACCGATGCTGTGACATTTTCCGCCGATTTCGATGAATCAACGTTGCTGTCCTATGCCGCCGCGGTGGAGGCGCAATCCGAGCATCCGATTGCTCAAGGCATTATCGAGAAGGCAGGGAAGAATACGCGCCGAGCAAAGGATTTCAAAGCGATTACCGGTCGCGGTGCACAGGGCGAAGTGGACGGCAGAAACGTAAAGGTCGTCAGTCCCGGCTATTTGCAGGAGAACGGCATCGACTATGATAAGAACCGTATTGAGGAATTGTACAAGGGAGGGAAAACCGTCGTCTTTGTTGTTATAGATGATACCGCGAAAGGGGCAGTCGCGCTGTCGGACATTGTGCGTGATGAGTCCAAGGAGGCTATCGCAAAACTGAAAGAAATGGGTATCCTGTGCATGATGGTCACCGGGGACAACTCACAGGTTGCGGAATCGGTCGCGGAGAAGTTGGGGCTCGATGAGTACTTCGCCGAGGTTGCCCCTGAAAACAAAGTTGAGAAAGTAAAGGAAGTCCAGAGTAGAAATATGATCACGGGCATGGTCGGAGACGGGATAAACGACGCCCCGGCGCTTGCCCAGGCCGACGTGGGGATTGCAATCGGGGCGGGAACGGATGTCGCGGCAGAAACCGCCGATGTAATACTTGTGAAAAGTAATCCCATGGATGTAGTGACGATCATATCTCTGTCTAAGGCTACCTATCGGAAAATGGTGCAGAATCTTGTCTGGGCTACCTGCTACAATGCGTTTGCCATACCACTGGCGGCGGGCGTGTTATATGGTGCGGGAATTCTGCTCAGCCCGGCGGTGGGCGCGGTTCTTATGTCGGCGAGTACGGTTATCGTGGCGGTGAACGCTCGGTTTCTGAAAGTTGACTGAAGTATCACGGAGCCGGCGGCTATTGGAGGCCGTGGTGGATCACCGACGGTTCGCGGCATTTACCATTGCGCCTGGGACATTAATGCCCGAATCAAACCGAAAGTCAGCGCGGAGCAATGAAATTGCCGGGGGGCGCCCAAGGTAGTGCCCCTGGGCGCGAGATCATTGGTAATGTTACGGTTTCACTATTCGGCGGACGTGCCGTTTGCCGTTGATATCAAGCATAAGAGTATAGACCCCCGCAGCCCGGCCGGATAACGGTGCCTTCAGACCGGAACGACCCGCGAGAGCCGTATAGACTGTTCTGCCCGAGGCGTCCAGCAGCCGAATCTCAATGTTTGATCCTTTGGGAAGTTCTACATTCAGATTTCCCCCGACCAGTCTTACGTCAAAGTGTGCTTCGGCTTTGGATTTGGCAGTACCGGGGATGAGGTGGGTACTTTTGTTTTCCCGAAGGTCGTAGCAGTGAATACCCCACCCGCCGCGGACAATGAATCGTCCGTCGGCGAAAACATGGGTCATCAGGTCTGGGTGATATGCCACCGTACCGAAATGAGGCGCCACCCACTTGTCGTGCTGTACTTCAAAACCTTCATCCCACGGGGTATTCACGATAAGTGTTGTCGGTCCGGTGTGAGTAGCATCCCATTCGGTCAAAACCTTGTCGTCCATGTAGTAGCTGTAGCCGTGCTTGTGATAGTGAACCTCCCGACGTTGCAGAATTTCACCGTCGGACAGCCTGATCGCCACCATCTCGTAATACCGCGGATCGTCCTCCCAATGTTTCATGTACACGATGCCGTTATGTATTGTGGGCGCACGAGTCCCGCGATAGTAAACATCATCGGTGCTCCAGGCCGGCTCTCCGCCGTCTTCGGAGAGACTGTAGCAGCGAATGCCATATTCATAGTCCTCAGGACCGAACGACATTCCGCGAATGAGGAGATGGTTCTCGTCTGCTACCAGCATGCCGTCGGTGATCCCGTCGGTCTGCAATTGCCACTTTTCTTCTCCCGTGGCCGGATCAAAGCAGCGGACCACCGCTCCTACGCTGTTTGATTCACTTCCCGCATCGGCAACGAGAAAAAATTCCTTACCATTCTTTTTCCATACCAGCGGACAGGCATTCTTGTCTATGACTTTTTCCTTGCTCCATTGTTCTTCTCCCGTCTCCAGGTCGAGCGTGACGAGTTTGCCGCCCGTGTTGCAGGCGACCACACCGTTAGATATGACCCGGTGTACACCCCAGCCATTTGTCGTTTCCCACAGCAGTTTTCCGGTTTGAGCGTTCAAGCAGAATACTTTGCCTCCCGAAAGAGCCCCAACAATTTTGCCGTCGGCAGCCGCCAGATTTCCTGTGTAGGAACCCTTGGCTTCAAGAAGGTTCCATCCCGATTTCTGAAAGGTGGTTTTCCAGAGTGTTTTCCCCGTTTCGGCATCGAGGCACAAAACGATATCGTCGGCACGTTCCCACCAGAAATCTATGCAACTTGGCTTCTGGTTCGATTGAGCACTCTCCACCTGTCTTTGATACCCTATCTCATCGCCGACTGGTTTGAAGTAGTAGAAGAAAACACGTTTATCATCCAGAATAGGGCTGGTGCCTCCGCCGGTCGGACCACCGCGAGCAAGGTAGCGGTCGGCGCTTCCATGGCGGGTACTCTGACTGCGGCCGGGGGGCGTGTGCTCGCTTTTCCAGACGAGCCGGGCCTTACTGAAATCGTCGACCAACTCATTGTTGCTGGGGGATGCGCTGAAATTGCAATTGGGACCGTTCCAGAATGGCCAGTTGTGGTCGTTGGAGAATTTGTTCGTTTCCCGAACATCATCTTCACTGATAGTTGTACCTGAAATCGTACCTGAGACTTCTGTCGGATTTGATGTCTCCCAGCGTAGGTATTCGGGAGGAACCACCCAGGCATTGGTGTCGACCACGATGCCGTCGTCACCCTCTCGCAGCCAACGGATCCCCTCATACGTCCCGGTTATGGAACTCTGCTCTACCGTCACGTTGATTGTCAGCGAACAAATCACGTCGTCGTCGTTGTCGTCGGTGACCCATACCGGTCCGGTGCGAAAGAATCCTGAAAATGTACCGTTGTTGTAGGTCAGGTGTTTGACATTGATGTCGTCGACGACATCGTCCCGGCCGGGAACCGAACCGTAGGTCTGGAGGATTTTGCCGTCCTGCACCCCAAGATAGACTTCAAGATCGAGTCCGTCCTGTAGAACGCCTTCACATACCAGCTTGTGGCCGGTCCAGATACCGAAGGTCTCGTTTTGCTCAAGATCGGCCAGCGTCTGCGCCCGGACAGTCGCCGGGATCACCGAGACCGTGATTGCCCCGAAAAGAATAGCGGTGAAAATCGATTGGCATCTGAGATTCATGCACACCTCCGTCTATATACGTTGATTTTGCAGGTTTTTGGCAGTAACTGGACATAATATAGCCCCATAGGCGGGTATGCAAACGAAGAGATTAGTTGCTATATTTACATTGGTGTTATAGTGTATTATAAGAAGTGACTCAGGTAGTCGGGTGAGACCGTAGTGGAAAACCCGAGATGCAGGAAAGATACCCAACCATATGGTGAAACCAAAACTCCGGCAGGCGGCGGAAAAAGCGCGCAGCATGCTCGAAGCAGGTATTCTTGATACCGAAGGAGTAGTCCATTCGGTCCGCAATTGTGCTAAATCGTGGAACGTGTCGACCGTTACGGCACATGGCGTCCTGAAAGAACTTGCCGCGGAGAATCTCGTGCGCAAGGATTCGTTACGCGGACGGTTTGTCGTTGTTGGGCGAGAACCGCCGGTACCGGATACGGTTGAACGTCGTCCTGCCGTTTCACGTCATAGATATATTTCAGAAGTTTTGCGTGAAGAGATCGTTTCCGGAAGATTTGACCCACCGTTCGGCTTTCCGATTGTTGCCGAGTTATGTGGTCGGTTTTCGTGCAGTTACTACACCCTCGTGAGAGGACTGGAAACTCTCCAGAAAGAAGGCCTTCTGGTGAGAAAAGGACGCAAATATGCAGTCAATCGTTGCTCTTCACCGGATAGTTCACGGTCCAGGTTGTGTATAATGGGACGGCAAAAGAGTCTGATTGATCCTTTTCAATCAATTTTCATTAACGCAACTGAACAAGCGCTGCTCTCGTCGGCGGGAGGGACCTGTCGGCGCATATGGTCCGCGGAATTTTCTTTACCCGCGGATACTCTGCCGTCGGGTTTTCTTCTTCTTACCCCCGAACTGTACACCCGAAGTGTCGCAGCACTCGAGTATCCCGTCGTGGTCTTGAACCAGCCCGAAGAACCGCTTCCCGGAATGCCTGCTCATCATACAGTTGTCGGTCCCGATAATGAGGTTGCATCCCGTACCGTTGCAGATCATCTGGCATTCCACGGACATCGACGGATAGCGTTTTTCTCGCAACTGAAACCGTTCGCCGGTCATCATTGGGTGGATAAACGGCTCGCGGGATTGCAGACGCTTTTCCCCACCGAGAAAAGCCACACGTCCCGAAGGATGGATATCGTCATACAAACGGAAGACTTGTCGTCGCCCGACAACCTGACGGGGAAGCGCACCGCAATGCGAGATGCGATAGGTTCCCTGACCCGGAATCAGAAGTGGGAGCAGTACGTTCCGGAAACGGTAACTCAGAAGATTTTTTTCAGGTCGGCGGATCAGGTTTTAAACATAAGCAATCTTGGGAACGCGTTCGAGCCGCACTTTCACCGCATTATGGAGGATACCGAAATTAGTGCCTGGGTGTGCCTTAATGATCAGCTCGCGGCGGCTGCATTTCAGTTTCTCTCACGTGTAAATACTCATCGACGAGAAAATGTTGCTCTGATTTCTTTCGATAACAGCTCGCCGGCACAACTGCTTGGGTTTACCAGCTATGATTTTCGTTACGACAAAATGGGACGGTTGGCGGTTCAGTATTTTCTTCATCCGGAAATGCGGCCCTCGCGACGAGAAAACCGAGTCACGGCCGTGGGCGAGCTTGTGGAGCGTTTGTCCATGGGGTAGGCACATCAGTCGATCGGTACTAAGCATTACCGCTTCGCCGCACAGAGCGTTTAGCCAAATAGTTGCAGCACGCCCTGGGGAATCATGTTCGCCTGACTGAGCATCGCCGTCGAGGATTGAGAGAGTATTTGCGCACGAGTAAATTCAGCCGTGGTTTCCGCGTAATCGGCGTCGCGAATCAGACTCTCGCTGTACTGCTGATTGGCGGCAACGGTATGAAGATTATTCAGTGTGTGCTCGAATCGCACGACATAGGATCCGTACCTGGTTCTCACGGTCGATACCGAATCTATTGCATCCGTGAGTTTTGAGATTGCTTCGACCGCCCCGTTTTGCGTTGCGAGAGAGGCGCCGTCGATACCAAGATTGGACGACGAAACACCGGCGGTGGAGATTTCTATTACCGCGGGTCCGTCTCCGTAGGCCGCATCGGCCTGAATTTTCAGATCGTCTGAGATAGGGGCGAACAGTACATTGAAATCCGCTACGGGAAGTCCGGCGCCATTGTTGGATACGACCGATACTTCGTCGCCGCCGCCGATAGCCCCGGTATCCGCATCGCTCAGGTTTAGCCCCGCAATGAATGCTCCACCGTTGGCGTTGTAGTCGTTGATGAAATCGTTTACTCCACCGGCATAGTTGGCGGATGCGTGGGTCTGTATAGCACCGCCGAGCGCGGTACCTCCATTTATTTCGAGATAGTCGATGACGTCGGAGAGAGTTCTGCCCCCATCGAGTTTACTCTCCAGATATTTCAAGGCGGCGTATGAGGTCGCGTAGTCTTCGCCGGAACCGTTCCAGGCACCGCCGATCGGGTTTGCATCGACAAATGACTGCGCCGTTGCGGCATCCGGATTCGTTCCCACATAGGAGGCGAGTCGTTCATCGGCGCCGTGCATGTATTCGGCCATTCCTTCATGAAACCAGGTAGGAAGTGATCCCGCGTCGGTGATCTGATCACCCATAAGTGCATGTACCATTTCGTGGGCTATTATGCGATCGCTGTGGAACGGAGCTGTTCCTCCACTTTTTTCCGCATCCGTGCCGTCTATGAAACCCGGGTTGAAAACGCTCGATGATGTGTCAATGTGAAGCGAAAGAGGTTGTCCGGCCTGGGTATAGGAAACGTATGCCGCCGCCCCCGAGATACCGTTCTCCAAATACACCGTCAAATCCGCGCCGCTCCCATCAAGCCCGTAGTGCGTGCCGACCAGGTCTGCGGCATCACTCAGCCAGGTCTGTTGCAGCCCGAGTGTAATTGCATCCGCCAAATCCGAATCAACTGTCGAGGAGAGTACCTTAATATCGTTGAACGTAGTGGTTTCGGTAATCCGGTCGACCTCTTCGACCAAGTGGGTGAGTTCCTGGTTCAGGTACCCTCGTTCTGTATCGGTTAGAGTGTCGTTTGATGCCTGGATGGCCATTTCCCTGGAACGTTGCAGGATCTCGTGGATGCGTTCAAGCCCCCCCTCACCCACATTCAGGAGAGAAATGGCATCCTGGACATTTCGCATTGCCTGAAGATTGCCGCGGACCTGGGAGCGGAGGTTTTCGGATATGCCCAGCCCGGCGGCATCGTCCGAGGCCCGATTTATTCGGAGGCCTGTCGAGAGACGTTCGATAGAGCGCGACATGTTCCGTTGGACACGAAACATCGCTCCCTGGGTGATTTTTGCGTTAATGTTGTTTGTTACTCGCATGTAAAACCAACATCCATGTCGGTGTTTTTGAGAATCCCCGCCCAGGATCCCTGTGCCGCGGAAAGCTCCTGTTGAGCCCACGAACCATTCGGTTGCAGGTTCTCCTATTTGGTCTATCGGCGGATCGAGCCCGCACTTTAGATTTTTATTGATGCTGAATTGAATTATTTTTCCGGAAACCTCATTTACACCTTTCTTTGCAGGATCTGCGGAATATTGTAACCGACATGAACTCGTGGGAGGAACGAGATTCCGCTCGGCCGGCCGGTGAACCGACGAATCTTCTCCGGATTCCATTTTCGGCGAAAGCAAAGCGCAAAGGCGGGGACGACATTCAGATGATGCGGACCGTGGACATTTCGGAGATTATCTGTTGTAGAACAAGGCGTTAGCGTCCTTCAGGTCTAAAGAAAGATGCCGATAATCCCTTTGAGCTTGGGATAGAAGTGTGGATATTGTTGTGAAAGCGGGAATCTTTTTTGACATCATTCCCGGGATCGATTTAATTTCATCAGGAAAGCAGCGCGTTTTTGTCGGAATCTCCGCTCCGAACTGCTGAAATATTGTAAACGCATATTTGTCAAAAACTTACATGCTCGTTAAGGAGTATTCGTGGTGAAAGTGCACACTTGTTGGACCGCTTTTCTGATTGTCTTTTCTTTTTTGTTTCAAACGCAGGCCCAATATCAGGAGCCGCAGGAATCGATAAGTGCGATTCTGGAGTGCGTGGGGGCCAACAGCGATGGAACCTATACCGCCTGGTTTGGCTACTATAATAGAAATGACTATGACGTTCTCATTCCAATAGGAGAGGACAACAAAATAACCGGTCTCGATTCCTGGGATCAGGGACAGACGTCCGTGTTCAAGCCGGGACGTGTTCGCTATGCTTTCTCCATTGTGTTTCCTTCGGGAACAATAGTGTGGACTCTCGAGAGCACCAGCCGGAAAACCTCGACCGCATCATCTTCGGCGGCTTCTTCAGACTGCAATGCTCCCTCCGGTCTCGAGGTAGTCATCGTCTCTCCGACCGACGGCACCCTCACGAATCAGACCTCGGTCGATGTGGTATGGACGGTGGATGGAGTCGAGCAGACGACCGAGACTACCGAAGAGCTGACGATCGAGGGTGAAAACACGATCACTCGTTCGGCTACCGATCAAGCCGGGAATACGACGACCGCTTCAGTCACGGTTATCCGCGACACGCAGGCTCCTGAAGTGGCGATTACGTCGCCTTCGGACGGTATGCTGACCAATCTGTCGTCAGTTAGCGTGACCTGGACGGTCGACGGCATCGAACAAACCGACCAACTCACCGAAACGCTCATCGAGGGCACCAATGCTATCACCCGAACCGCCACCGACGAGGCCGGGAATACGGGTACCGCTTCGGTGCAGGTGACTGCGGATTTTACGGCTCCGGTGGTTGAGATTACCTCGCCGGTCGACGGTGACATCACGAACGTCAGTCCGGTCGACGTGACCTGGTCAGTCGATGGTGTCGAGCAGACTACGCAGTTGAGTGAGACTCTCAATCCGGGCGCAAACACGATTGTTCGTTCGTCTACCGATGACGCCGGGAATGAGGGGATCGACTCGGTCACGATCACCTATGATGCCGAAGGTCCCGAGGTGGTCATCGTCTCACCGTCCGAGGGTATCCTCACGAATCAGACCTCAGTTGATGTGGTATGGACCGTTGATGGAGTCGAGCAGACGACCGAGACTACCGAAGTGCTGACAATCGAGGGCGAGAACACGATCTCTCGTTCGGCCACCGACCAAGCCGGAAACACGACGACCGCCTCGGTAACGGTTATCCGCGACACGCAGGCCCCGCTGGTGGCGATCACGTCCCCCTCGGACGGTGCCCTCACCAACCAATCGTCGATCAATGTGACCTGGACGGTCGACGGCATCGAACAAACCGACCAACTCACGGCCACGCTTAGCGAAGGCACCAATACGATCACCCGAACCGCTACCGATGAAGCGGGCAATACCGGATCTGCGTCGATCGAGGTAACCGCCGACTTCACCGCCCCTGAAGTGGCGATTACGTCGCCTTCGGACGGTATGCTGACCAATCTGTCGTCAGTTAGCGTGACCTGGACGGTCGACGGCATCGAACAAACCGACCAACTCACCGAAACGCTCACCGAAGGCACCAATACGATTACCCGGACCGCTAGCGATGAAGCGGGCAATACCGGGACCGCTTCGGTCGAGGTGACCGCGGATTTTACCGCGCCGGTGGTTTCCATTACCGCCCCCGCCGACGGGGATATCACGAATGTCAGTCCGGTTGAGGTGACCTGGACCGTCGACGGTGTCGAGCAGACCACGCAACTGAGTGAGACTCTCAATCCGGGCGCAAACACGATCGTGCGTTCGTCCACTGACGCGGCCGGGAATGAGGGGATTGCTTCGGTCACGATCACCTATGATGCCGAAGGTCCCGAGGTGGTCATCGTCTCGCCGACCGACGGTACCCTCACGAATCAGACCTCAGTTGATGTGGTATGGACCATTGATGGAGTCGAGCAGACGACCGAGGCTACCGAAGATCTGACGATTGAGGGCGAGAACACAATTACTCGCTCTGCCACCGACCAAGCCGGGAATACGACGACCGCTTCAGTCACGGTTATCCGCGACACGCAGGCTCCTGAAGTGGCGATTACGTCACCTTTGGACGGCTCGCTCACCAATCAACCGTCGATCATTGTGACCTGGAC
Source organism: uncultured Fibrobacterota bacterium (assembly GCA_964346405.1). Taxonomy (GTDB): domain Bacteria; phylum Fibrobacterota; class Chitinivibrionia; order Chitinivibrionales; family CAYFVL01; genus CAYFVL01. The sequence continues at coordinate 17,048 of CAYFVL010000004.1, read as the reverse complement.
GGTCGACGGCATCGAACAAACCGAGCAGCTCACCGAAACGCTCATCGAAGGCGCCAATACCATCACCCGAACCGCCACCGATGAAGCGGGCAATACCGGATCTGCGTCGATCGAGGTAACCGCCGACTTCACCGCGCCGGTGGTGACGATCACAGCACCGGGTGACGGCGACACCGTTAGTACGACTCCGGTTCAGGTGGTTTGGACCATTGACGGCATTGTACAGGATAGTCTTACCGAAGAAACTGTAACGGTAGGATTCACGGAAATTATTCGCACCGGCGCCGACGCGGTCGGGCATGTCGCTTCGGACACGGTAACCGTGTACATGGCTCCCGCGGGAGTGGTCATCTCGGACACTGTCGATACAATCCCGGAAGACTTCTTTGACTACGACGACATAAATCTCACCATTGTAAATTCGGATGTGCGAATCAGGGGCGAGCACTGTTTCGACACCATTCGCCTGGAAAATGCCACGCTCGAGATTGATTCATGTATTTGCGCAAATGAAATGCTGGTACTTGACTCCAGCGTGATAACTCATCCTGAAACCGATACCGTGAATGTGTACCGTGTGTGCCTGGACATTATGGGTAGACTTATCGTCGACGGCACGAGCCGAATCGATGTCGACGGGCGGGGATACCTGGGCGACCGTCGGGCGGGAGATCACTGGATTGGGGCGCGGACCGCGGGAAACGTGGATGCCGGTATCTCGTCTTCGTCGATCTATACGGTCGCATCCGGATCCCACGGAGGAAAAGGCGGTGCGCAGCATTACGACGACTTGAGCATTGATCCGTATGATTCGCCGATTCATCCCAGTCTGCCGGGCACCGGTGGTGGCGCTCTTTTTAGTGACAACGGATCGATCGGCGGGGACGGCGGTGGAGTAATCCGTGTATCGGCGGGGCTACTTGTTCTTGACGGCACAATTACTTCCGACGGTACCGCGGGTACGCGTCTCGGCGCTTCGGGCGCGGGCGGCTCCATTTATATCGAATGCGATACGCTGACCGGCCTTGGCGGGGCGTCGGCGTCGGGTGGACTTACCGGGAATTCGGGGGGCGGCGGTGGTCGGATTGCGGTGCATGTGCGGGACTCACTCGGAATGGCGGATACGGCGTTCCTGGTTCACGGTCCGCAAACAGCGGAAACCGGCACGGTTTCGCTTATTAGAGGGGAGTCGGCGGCTCGAACCGTCTTGCTCGTGGCGCATGATGAATCCAAAACGGAGGAACATTCGACGAATTTTGTCGTAACCGCCACGGACGGTCTTGACAGTGTTCGTGCAATTGACTTCCGTGCGGTTTCAGTTCGATACGATACGAAACTCATTGCCGATTCACTCACCTGTACCGGATCCGTTGCCAAACTTGACGGAGGTTGCTCGGCAGTGTCGATACGTATCACGGATACATCCGTGGTGACAACCGGCGGAGAGATCGCGGCGGTAACGGTGACCTTGACCGATTCCGGAATCATTAACCATCCTGCGGGATCGCCTGAATCAACTTCGCGGGTGGCGCTCGCATGCGACACTCTGATTGTCGGAGAGCATTCGGGATTCGATGTGAGTGGGCTGGGGCTGCCGGGCGGATACACCCTTGGGGGAGAGATTAACGGTAACCGGCCCGATCAGGGCGGAAGTCACGGTGGGCGTGGGGCGTACGGGCGTGATCCCTACGGCAGTGCCGAAACACCCATTCTGCCGGGCGCCGGTGGATCGTATCCGATGCCCGAAGGCACCTACGGGGGTGCCGGCGGCGGCGTGGTTCGGATCGATGCGGAGGTGGTGCACCTTGACGGATTCATCCTTGCCGACGGCGAACGGGGAAAACCCGAGAGTACAATCGACGGGCAGAAATTACATGCGGGCGGCGCCGGTGGGAGTATCTGGATTACCGCGGATTCCCTGTCCGGCAGCGGCGCCATACATGCGGACGGCGGCCTGGGCTCGGGTACTATTCCACAGGGTCGGGGGGGCGGCGGGCGCATAGCGCTTTATGCCTGTACTCTGGATACTGCGCTCCTGGATCTCTCGGTTGCCGGCTTTGAGTCCGGTACGGTTCACATCGGTGACTGCGGCGACGGGGTCGATACGTTGCGTCCAGTGGTGCTGATCGAAAAGCCGCTTAACGGGGCGGCTGTGCGTACGCCGCAGATTGATGTGGAGTGGTCGGTAGATGGGTTCATGCAGACGGAGAACCTGTCCGAAACACTTGCGCACGGAATGAATGAAATAGTGCGGTCGGCGGAGAACCCGCTCAATGGGAAAACAGGGCGGGACACGATTCTGGTCGAGCTGGACACTGTCGCGCCGGTTGTAAGTATCCAATCTCCCGCGGACTCGGCGGTTCGGGTGGATTCGATTGCCGACGTTGTGTGGTATGTCGACGGGCAGTATCAGATATCGGAACGAATGCAACCCCTCGAGTATGGGTGGAATAGCATTGTCAGGGCTTCCGAAGACAGAGCCGGCAACATTGGCGCCGATACCGTTTCCGTCTATCGTGCCACGCGGGCTCCCGATCTGGTATCGATCACAATTGTCCCCGGTATTGACTACGATAGTACCGGAGTCGTGCTTGACGGCTATGCCGATATTACGCTTTACAATGCCGGTTCCCTTGCGGTACCGGCGCCGCATCGCCTGGTGGTCGTAGAAAACAGCAATGGGAACAAACTCATTGGTGATGAAGAGGACGCTCTCCTTGGCGGGATAACGGTCGAAACCGTTATCATACCGGGGGATTCGCTGGTTGTCACGGTTCCGCTTTCCGGAACGGTCCGGTTCCTTGGAAATCATCTGTATGCGGTGGCGGATTTTGATGATTCCATTCCGGAGACAAACGAAGAGAACAATATTCAAAGCGCATTATTCGAGTGTAACCCACCCAATACCCTCTCGATGCAAAGAGAGTGGGCCTGGGATCCTTCAGATTCGCTTGATGCCGATGTGTTTGGCTCCCCGGTTGTGGTTCAGTTGAACGACGACAATCTCGACGGGTTGATCGATAAAAACGACATCCCCGACATCGTGGCTGTCGGTATCTGGGGCGGTGTGGTTAAGGGAACCTACCTGTGTGCCGCCGGTGGAGACGGAAGCGGTGAACTTTTTCGGGTGGACCTTGGGTCGTCGGCTCTGAAAACTGATATCGCCGCCGGAGATATCGATAATGACGGGCTCGCCGAAATAGTGGTAGCAGGGATAACAAAACTGCAGGTATTCGAAAATGACGGAACCCTCAAGTGGAGCAGCAACGACATCCAGGTTCCATGTGAACAGGAAGATATCAACTGCGCCACCCTGGGATCGTGGTTACGCTCTGTTGCACTTGCCGATCTGGACGGAGACGGAACCGTAGAGATTATCGTAGGTCGTCAGGTGTTCGACGCCGACGGCAATCTGCTCTGGGAAGGGACGGGCGGTGTCGCAAAAGGGTATGCTACCGTCGTGGATCTCGACATGGACGGTGTGTCCGAAGTGCTTGCGGGGAATACGGCGTATCGCGCGGATGGGAGCATCTGGTGGCGGAACGAAGAAGTGCCCGACGGATTTGCCGCGGTGGCCGATTTGGACGACGACAACCTCCCGGAACTGGTTGTGACCGGATGGGGAGAGATGTATGCGCTTGAGCATGATGGAACGATTATCTGGGGACCGGTTTCCCTGCCCGACCGTGAGGGCCGTGCCTGGCATACCGACAACTACGGAGGATATCCGGTGATCGCCGATATCGACAATGATGCCGAACCCGAGATTCTGGTCGGTGCGCATGCCCTGGTCGCCTATGAAAAGGATGGGACCCTCAAATGGGGACACGAGCTGCTCGACTGGAATGGTCTGACAAGTTGCGGGGTGCTGGATGTCGACGGCAACGGCACGATGGAAGTGTTCCATGCCGATGAGGATTCTTTGCGCGTCTTCCGTGGCACCGACGGTGTCGTTATTCATGCGGAAAACTCCCACACCAATACCTGGGTTGACTTCCCGGTGGTGGCCGATGTCGACAACGACGGTGAGGCCGAAGTACTCTTTATTGGAAACGCCCAATATGGAAGTAATGGAGTAAACATATACGGGTCCGGACCCGGGAGCACCTGGTCCGGCACACGGTCAATCTGGAATCAGTACACGTACCACGGAACAAACGTGACCGACAATGGCGGAATTCCGCCAAACGAGGAACCGTCGTGGCGGACGACCAACTCGTTCCGAGTCAATCACGCCGAACTTCGAGAACAGTGCGTCGATCTGACCGGTTCGTTGGCATCCGTATCTGAGATCTCGAATGGTGACACGGCCCGTTTTTCGGTACGAGTCGGGAACGCGGGAGCAGTTTCCGTGCGTCCGTCGATACCGGTGTCCTTCTTCCGAGGCTCTCCCGGAAGCGGTGAGTTTCTGGGAACGGTGTATACCGGCACCGCGCTTACCGGTGGTGACTGGGAGGACGTACGCCTGTCGGTCGGGAATGATTTTCTCGAAGGGTGGCACGATTTCTATGCCGTGGTCGACTCCGATTCGATCGGCAACGATCTGTACGCTGAAAGTGACGAAATCAACAACACCGCGACCTTCCGGTCATACCTGAAAAACGGTGTTCCGGTTGTGTCATCGATACCCGACGCAACAATCGATGAAGGTGATCTGTACACGCAACAGGTGTCGGCCGGCGACCCCGACAACGATCCTTTGCACTATTCATTGACCTCCAGACCGGCCGGTATGAGTATCGATACCCTTGGAGCGCTCTCCTGGCAAACGGATTCCATCGATGCGGGACTGTATGAGATTGTTGTCCAGGTTGCCGACAACAAACAGGGAACGGCTCGGGATACGTTTGCACTAAAGGTTCGGGAAACCTGGAACGTACAACCGGTATTCGGTCCTTCGGTACGACTTTCCGCCGAAGAGGGGGCTGCATTTGCCTATGATGTCCATTACAGTGTTTCCGATGCCGACAACGATCCGCTCACATTTGCCTTGGTGCGGTCGCCTTCGGGTATGACAATTAACAACTGTCCACAAGGCCCCTGTCCGGGCGTTCTTCGATGGACGCCCGCCGCGGACCAGGCCGGATCCCATGAGATCGAGATCGCGGTCAACGACGGACGTAGCGCCGATGTCTCGGGAATTATATATATCGATGTCGCCGAGGCGATAAATGCCGCTCCGGTAATCGTCTCGACACCGCCGGATGGTGTCATGGAAGGCGGTTTGTATCGATATACCGTTGCGGCGACCGACGCCGAAGGCGATTCGGTTCGGTACCGTCTGGACAGTACTACTTCTTCGGGAGTCGCACTCGACACCGTCTCCGGCGATCTGGAATGGACCCCGACAGCCTCGGATGTCGGCGTGCAGACGCATAGCGTAACCGCGTACGACATACATGGAGCAACGGACGGGCAGACCATTACGGTAACGGTTACGCCGTCGGTCAATGAAGCGCCCGTGATTGTCTCCACACCGGATACGGTGGTGAACGAAGAGGATCTCTGGGAGTATATGATCGAAGCGTCCGATCCGGAAAACGATGCGTTGACGTATCACCTCGACACCGCGCCGTTCGGGATGGCGGTCGATGCTTCGGGTACGGTCACGTGGACACCGGACGACAACCATGTCGGTGACAATGTGGTAGTGGTGGAGGTGCATGATGAAGCGCACGTAACAAAGCAGTCATTCACTTTGCAGGTTCTGGAGGTAAACGATGCGCCCGCAATCACGAGCCTTCCGGTGGACACGATTGAAGCCGGCGTCCCTTATGTGTACGAGGTCCGGACGCATGACGCCGATGATGAGGATCTCACATTCGCACTGAGTACGGCGCCCCAGGGCATGAGTGTCTCCGCCCAGGGAATCGTTTCATGGCCCGACGACGGCAACCGTGAGGACTGGGCCCCGGTGGAGTTGACGGTGACGGACGACTCAGGCGCGGTGGCGGTGCAGTCGTGGACGGTTACGGTCATTCCGGACACGGAGTCTCCCGCGGTTACGATCGCTACGTCACGCAATCCCGCATATCCTTATTCAACGGTAGATATCACCGTATCCGCAACGGACAACGCCGGCATTGACTCAGTGACTCTTCTGATCGACAGTATCGAAGTAGAACTCGATGAAAACGATACGTATCGCTACGAAACCGGGGATGAGGGAGAGGTGGAGCTTATCGCCGAGGCGGTCGATATTTTCGGCAATACCGGCAGCGTCACTTCGTTGCTTCGGGTGTCGGTGGATGCGGACACTTCCGATCCGGTGGTGGAAGTAACCGGTACGCCGTCGTATGCGCAGGTTGGCGATATCGTCACCTTCACCGTAACGGCCGACGACGATATCGAGATCGATCGGGAACGGGTATGGTTGCTCGTTGACGGTGAGTATCTCACGCTGCGGAACGGAATCGCCCAATGGCGCTCCCGCAAGCGGGGAACGTACGAAGCCGTCGCGACCGCGTACGATCTTCAGGGCAACTATGGGGAAGGCCGCACCACGGTCACGGTTGACCTCACGGGCTCGGACAATACCCCGCCACAGGTTGCGATCACCGCGCCGCCGAGCGATACGGTCCTGTACGGACCCACCGAGGTGTTCGGGACGGCCGCGGACGAGAATTTCGCGTATTACACCTTGACGGTCATTCCTTGTGGGGGAACGGAAGCTGTTACGTTCGCCGATGTTGAAACCGAGGTGCGAAACGGCCTTCTGGGAACGATAGATCCAGGTGTGCTCGAGAACGGCGACTACCGCATTCGCTTGACGGCCTGGGACAGATACGGCAACGGTAATGCGACCGAACGAATGGTACGGGTGACCGGAAATCGTAAGCTTGGGGTGTTTTCGCTCTCGTTCGACGACATGACGGTCGGGCTTCCCGGCATGGACCTGACATTCACGAGAACCTACGACAGTCGGAACAAATCGGACGACGGGGATTTCGGATACGGCTGGCGCATAGGCGTGCGGTCGATACGTGTTTCGGAAAACACCCAGCCCGGCAACAACTGGGATGTGTATGATGCTGGTGGAGAGCTGATCTGTGTGCCTGGATTCGGTTGCGCACAATTCCCGGGATATGTGGCCGTTCCGATGGGCACGAACACGGTGACGATTACCATACCCGGTGGTCGGGATCAGGTATTTGACGTGGTTGCCGAACTGTATGATCCGTGGGATCCGCGATACGGCCGCATTCGGTTCGCCCCGCGACCCGGCACCTATTCCACGCTCGAACACCTTGACGGCGGCGATTTCATCGTGCAGGGCGACGATCTTTATGACCTGTACGGTGATCTCGACGAGCCGTTCGACCCCGACAAGTACAAGCTGACACTTAAAGACGGCACCTACTATATCATTGATCAGAATGCCGGCGGCGTGGTGAAATACGGGGATCTGAACGGAAATGAAATCGATATTTCCGACTCCCGCATTGCGCACTCGTCCGGGCCCGACTACTCGATTGTCCGCGATGAACAGGGACGCATAACGCAGATGTCGGATACCGAGAACCGTACCGTTTCATACACCTACGACGGTCACGGGAATCTTCAGACGGTAACCGATCCCAAAGGTAACGTGACCCGATTCAAGTACGCACCAAACCATTACTTGTTGGAAATCGAAGATCCTCGGGGGATACGGGCGGTGCGCACCGAGTACGACGATTTGGGACGTTTGGTTCGGCAGATCGATCCAATGGGTGACACTGTCTATTTCGATCACGATAGTGAAAACAACCGGGAGATAATCGGACAGGTCGACGGCAGTCTTACAGAGTATGTGTACGATGAACGCGGCAATGTGCTGTTTAAAACCGACGACTCGGGAAACACCTGGGAGTATGCGTATGACTCCCTGGACAATCTGGTAGCGACCGACAATCCTGACGGCACGCGACGAACGGCATCCTGGGACGACCGGGGTGACATGGTCAACGAGACGGATGAAAACACGCGTACCACGACATACACCTATAACGACCGCGGACAGATGGTCAGGGAGGCGCTCCTTGGAAGGTATGTCGATAGCGAATACGACAGTGCCGGCAACTTGATTTCCACTACCATAAGCAACGCAAACGGCAGCGTAACCACTTCGAACACCTACGACCTCTACGGGAATGTCCTGACGGAAACCGACGGGGAGGGAAATGTCACTCGGTACGAGTATGACGGATGGGGGAGAATGATCGCCCGGGTTGATCCTTTGGGACGACGAACCGAATATGTGCTGGATTCGCGCGGCAACACACTTGCAGAAATCGGACCGAAAGGCGACACCACCAAATTCTCCTACGATGTAAATGACAATCAGGTCATGAGTGTCTCACCCCTCGGCGATACCACGACAACCACGTACAATGAATTTGACAAAGCAGCCTCCACGACCGATGCGCGCGGGAATGTCACGCGGTACGAGTATGATGTCTACGGGCAGTTGGTCCGAACGATCGCGCCTGATTCGAGCGTCACCGAACGGTTCTACGACGGTCGCGGCAATCTTCGCCGAACGATCGACGAAGTCGGACGGGAAACTCGGTTTGAGTACGATCACGAGAACCGCCTTATCCGAACGATATTCAACGACGGCTCGGTAGCCGAGCAGGAGTACGATGCCCGCGGCAGACGAATCGCCTCGATCGACCGAAACGGCAACCGCACCGAATATGAGTACGACGGTGTCGGAAACAACACGCTGGTCCGCGATGCCCTCGGAATCGAAACCAAATATCAGTACACCGGTCACGGCCTTCGAAGAAACATGGCCGATGCCCTGGGGCAGAAAACAAGCTACTTTTACGACATGGTGCACCAACTGACCACCACAGTCTACGAAGACGGCACCCGGTCGGAAATTGAATACGACAATGCGGGTCGAAAAACCGCGGAAATCGACGCTGAAGGCAAGAGAACCGAGTTCGCATACGATGCTGTGGGTAATCTTACCAGTGTGACGGATGCTATGGGATTTGTTACTTCATACACCTACGACAAAAACAACAACCGCACCTCACAAACCGACGCCAACGGGCACACCACCTCCATGGAGTATGATGAGCTGAACAGGCTGGTGAAGCGGATTTATCCGAATCCCGAAGGGAATATCGGGACAGGTGCGGATGAGGAGCGGTTTGGGTATGATGCGAATGGGAGTATGGTGTACAAGGTCACGGGCTCCTCGACTCCGCTCGGAGACCGTGATTCGACGGCTTTTGCCTACGATAGTAGAAACCGTGAAACATATAGATGGTACAGCAATTCCGGTCATACTGTTGAGACAAAATACACGGCCGACAGTAAGAGGGATACGGTGATTGATCATAGGGGAATTGCCGACTATGATTACAACACCGATGGTCGCCTTGAGGTGGTTACAAATCCTGATAACACCTTCATTCAGTATGCCTATGACTCGAATGGTAATAAAACTGAGATGTCCATTCCTTGGGGAACTACTCATTACAGTTTTGATCCCCTTAACCGGATGAAGACGGTAACTGCCCAAAATGGGGATGTTACCGAGTACTTCTACAACGAAGTAGGAAATCGGGACAGTGTGAGTAACGCCAACGGCACAGCGACGGGTTACCAATACGACAACCTCAATCGCTTGACCGATGTTGTCAACTATGGTCCGAGTGGTGCTGTCATATCGAGCTTTGGGTATGAGTTGAACAATGCCGGAATCCGAACGGCAGTCAATGAGGCCGACGGGAGCCGAGTTGATTACAACTATGACGACCTCTATCGCTTGACCGGTGAAAGTCGGGCCAGTGCGAACCCTTACTCGATAGCTTACTCTTACGATGCAGTCGGCAACCGGTTGACCAAAGACCGCGACGGTGTGGTAACAAGCTACACGTACAACAATCGCGACCAGCTTGTAAGCGAAAGCAATCCCGGCGAAACTATCACCAGCACCTACGATGCAGCCGGAAGGTTGTCCAGCAAGACCGATAACAACGGCACGACAACCTACGGCTGGGAAGACAACGACCGGATGGTGAGTGTTACCGGACCGGGTGTTGCGGTTACGTATGAATATGACTTTGATGGTCGTCGCGTGCGAGAAACAAACGGTTTTGATGTCAGGAATTACCTCATTGACAGCGAACTGCGGTACGGCCAGGTTATTGCCGAAACGGACGGCAGCGGTCAGCTCGTGGTTGATTATGTGTATGGCCTTGAGCGAATCAGTCAGAACCGCGGTGGAGCAATCACGTTCTATGTGGCCGACGGTCAGGGCAGTACACGACAGTTGACGAATGCGAGCGGTGCAGTAACCGACAGTTGGCTCTTTGATGCCTTCGGAAATATCGAGAGTCGGACCGGTGCGACCGAGAATCAGTTTTTGTACGTGGGCGAGCAATGGAACCCGAATGTCGGTTTCTATTACAATCGTGCGCGGTGGCTGAATCCTGAAACTGGGCGGTTCGTTTCGGTGGACCCATGGGCGGGTGACCCACAGAGCCCGGTGAGTCTGCACCGGTATTTGTACGCAAACTCATCGCCGATGCTGTATGTCGACCCGACTGGCCAGTGGTCTCTTGTGGAAGTGATGACTACCGTATATGTACAAGCGGTAAACACATCGAGGGCTGTCGTTGTGTATGTCGGTACGACTTTCTATGCTGGCAGAGCACTTGTGAGAATTGGCGTTGCGAGTTTGCGTTCTTGGATAAGCGGGCAGACTCTTATGCCACAAGTGAAGGCGGCTGCAGATTCAATGTACCCAAAGCTTGCCACAATGGGAACCCACGGGCATCATGTCATCCCGCAATACGTTGCCCGAGCCTTCAAGATACCGATTAATCAGACACTCGTTCATATTCCAGCCTCAGTGCATCAATATTTTACAAATGCAATTGCGATTCCGTTTCCTTTGCGTAATCCGACCGCGAATATTACCCAGCTTCCGCAAGCAATGAATGCACTGATGAAAGCCTATGATGTTGCAATCAAAAACCTGCTTGCTGGTGTCGGCGGGTGAGGTATCAAGAACAACGGAGGATTTCTTAGATGGCAAAAATACGAAAGCAAATAAACAAGTTGACAGCCGAGGATATGGAATCTTGCCCTTACTGGGAGCTTGCCTTGGATGAAGAAAACGTAAACGGGCAGGATGAATCAACGGTTCGTCCAAATCCGGATTGGACATTGGGTGCTGGGCTTGCCGTAATACGTACCGTATTTACTTTGAGCAATGGTGATACATACCGCGGTTTTATAGTCCATGATGGTGCAGTTAAGACCCCGTCTACCTACGCGCCCAGCAGCGACTATGAAAAAACAAAGTACTATGACCCCGTTCTGTTGAAGGGCGAGAGGCAGATTGCATTTTGGTGTGGTGCCGCAAAGCCAGCGGACAAGGATGTAGAGAATTGGAAACTACAACTGCAAGAGGATGCGACTCCTGTCTTTCCACTTAGGTATAAGGCAGATGTGCCCGATGGAGCGCCAGTCGAAGGGATCGTCGTCGGTTTTACTTATGTAGAACGTGAAAAGAAGGGCTTATTCAAAACTGTGGATAGCTTCAAGCACATTCAATGAATAATCCCGCCACCACTCAGCTTCCCCGACCATGGGGCCGCCCTCTGCCGCAGTTTTTCCCTTGCGAACCCTTTCTTTGGCAACCCTGTTTAAGGTAAGGGAGCCGTATTTATAAAGCAAGGGGAAACCAGCTCTGAAAGGGGGCTACGTCTCAGGTTCACCCCACGCCGCTTTCACTCCAGCATCTTTCCTGTGCTTCCGTTTATCGTCGTTTCTCTCTCCTTCGCCGTACCGCAGGGCCGGGCACGTCCGTCCGCGGGGCCCCACCACGATATACAATATCAAAAGTCCATATGGAGTAGCCGCGTAAGCGAATATCCCCGCGCTTCGGTTTTGCCGCTTTGCGTCATCACTCCGGCCGTGGCTTCGTTCTATCCACCCGACCACCCACCCGTGAAGAGGGCAAAAACGCATGCCGTCAGCTTGCGCTGCACTTTGGCGCTTCTTCCGTCATGGTTTTTGCCGTGGTAGAGAATTTGGATTTTCTGCAGGAGAATACCAGGTCCCTTTGCCAGTACCGTTCTGCCGAATAAGATTTTTACTCGCCAGTTCTTTCAAGTGCTTTTTGACCGTATTGCGGTTGATATTCAACAAAGTAACGATATTGTAGTATCCGGAATATAATTTCTCATTATCGCCGGAAAAAAGATTCCCATTCGGAGCATAGGGGATGGCGGTGTTGGTAGGTAGCATAGATTACTTCTTATGGATAACTGTCTGTTAGGAGAAGCAACCCCTGGGGGATTCCCCAGGGGTTTGACAATTGCGTACCAACACACTTCAAATTTTCTGCCTTAATGTATTTTTTGGTGTTTTCCCGAACAACAAACCTACCGAAAGGCCCTTCGAATGGAAGGATAACGCATTTTGAAAGCAAAAAGACTTCATAAACAAGGTCTGTGAAAGTGCGAGAAAGCCAACGAACTTGAAGTGAACCGCAGGACGGTTTGTAACTGCCTCAACGGTAAGGTCTTCGAGGACTCGATCCCATCCCGTGGTCGACGGTCATCTCGATATCCCAAGGAAGCTATGCGACCATAACCGCCCCGCGGAGCCGGGGGCGCTGATGTCTCGACGGACAATCGCTCTCCCGTCCCCGGCCTCCCGCCTCAGGCGCACCAGAAAACAATTACGGGAGAAGGGGATGATATTTGTGCAAGGCAATCTTTGATAAACTAACTCTGAACGGGATGGAAGGAGACGGGGTGATCGAGATTGGTCGCGTACAATCAAAACCAGTTCGTTTGGTCCAATGGGGCACCATCACTTTGCCTGATCTACGGCAATCGCGAAACCGTCACCGATTCACGCGGTGTCACCGCATATGAATACGGTCTCTGCTGCAGTGGTCTCAGCTCGGTTACCAATCCGGACGGCTCCTGGATCGAGTACGAGTATGACGCGCAGGGCAACAAAACCGAGATGAGGACGCCGTGGGACACGACGCTTTACACGTTTGACGTTCTCAACCGGATGAAAACGGTCCAATCACTGGGGGAAGTGGCGGTGACTGAGTATTTCTACAACGCCGTCGGAAACCGCGATTCTCTTGCGCATTCGAACGGTACAAGTGTAGGCTATAGATATGATGAACTCAACCGACTGACCGATGTTCTCAACTACGACCCTACCGGAAACGTGATGTCGAGTTACTCCTACGAACTCAACAGCGCCGGAATCCGAACCGCCGTCATCGAACACGACGGTTCCAGGGTGGACTACGTTTATGATGACCTCTATCGTCTCACCGGGGAAACCCGCACTACCGGCGCACCAAACTCACCGCCAGCTTACTCAATTGCGTACACTTACGACAATGTGGGAAATCGCTTGACCCAGGACCACGACGGCGTGGTAACGGATTACGCATACAACAATCGTGACCAACTCGAGACCGAAACCACCGACGGAGAGACCATCTCGTACGTCTACGATGCCGCAGGCAGAATGACCGAAAAAGTGACCCCCTCAACCGGCCTGACCTACACCTGGATCGACGGCGATCGGCTCTCATCAGTATCCGGTTCCACAACATCACTGGAGTACGAGTACGATCCCGACGGAATCAAAACCGCCACGATCACTGACGGTGTCCGGTCAAACGTCCTGGTCGACAAGGTTCAGCCCTATGCGCAGGTAATCGCGGAGTACGATGAATCCGGTGAGGTAAGCGCAAGTTACATGTTCGGATTAGAAAGAATCACCCAGAATCGTAACGGTGCAGTCCGTGTCTACCTGGCCGACGGACAGGGCTCAACCCGTCGTCTTACCGACCAACTCGGGAACGTAACCGATACCTACGACTACACCGCGTTCGGAGAACTGCTGGCCCAGGTCGGGAGCACCGAGAACTCATTCAGGTATGTGGGCGAGGAATTCGATCCGAATGCCGGGTTTTATTATCTGCGGGCTCGGTGGATGAATCCGGTGGTGGGGCGGTTTGTTTCGGTTGATCCGTGGGAGGGTGATCCGCAAGCGCCGGTCAGTTTGCATCGGTATTTGTATGCGAATGCGAGTCCGATTTCTTTCCATGATCCGGCTGGTGAGGCGACCCTTTCTAACTTGATGGCAACAATGGCCGTTGGTGGAATCTTGGCGGGCGTGGCCTATCCAATCCTCACTCCATCAGAGGATAGGACATGGAAGGGGCAAGTCGCTTGGATCGCAACAGGAGCGTCAATTGGAGCTGCTGGATATGGCCTATACTACTTCTGGATGTATTCACCAATGATATTGGTGACAGCAAGAGACCATGTGGGCAATTTGGTACACTATCAGTTGCCGCAGATAGTCAATAGACATTGGACATCTATGCGAAACGCGGCGGGGCATTTCGCAAAGCACGGGCCGCAAGTTGGGAGATACGTCAAGGATAACGCCTACAGTGCCACGAAATACGCAACGGACGCACATCAAATCGTTTCAGGCGGAATGCAGCTTGTCAATAAAAAGGGGCAAACCGTATATATTCGTTTCCTTGGATACAGTAGCAAGGGAAAGGAAGTGTTTGGATATGTAGTTGTGAATGCTCACAACAAGATTGTCACTTTCTATCCGGTGGCTTGGGATAAGTTGGTCAAAGTCGTTCCTGGACTGAAGAAGGGAAACTAACCCATGAAAGTATACATTGAAGAGGTGATGGCTGAGTTTTCGGATGAGCCAGAGAGTGACGAGAAGACCGTCGTGTTCAGGACTGAAGATGGAAAGAACTACCATGCCTTCTCAAGCATTGACGAGTTTGAGGAGAAGCAGGAGTGCGATGTTACCTTGGACTTTCTTGACTCAGAACCTGGAAACGACAAAGCGAGAGCCTTTGCAGGAAATCCCCAAGGCAGAGTGATGATCATAAGAACCGATACTTGGTCCTATGACGGATACGGTAGGATTGAGTCTGTGAATCCAACTATTGTGAGTTTTGGCAGTTTTGATCTGGAAATCGGAATTGGCGAACTCAAAGAGACCGATGTCGGGAGATATGTCTATTGGTATATTGACAGACTTGACATCGAAAGGTCTGGGGACTGAATCGAGCTTCCAGAAATTTCAGGATTGAGTATTGGAGCCCATCAGGAGCTCGGGCCTCCTCGATCGCCAGTGTAGAAGAAATCGACGAAATTGGGATCGGAACAAATAATGGATCGGAAGATTGACTGAGATGCAATGTCATTACTCATACGAACATAACAAGTGCAAGACAAATTGCAACGCATTCAACCGGCTGACCGGTGTTCTCAGCTACACACCAACCGGAAACGTGATGTCGAGTAACTCCCATGAACTCAACAGCGCCGGCATCCGAACCGCCGTCATCGAGCACGATGGTTCCCGGGTGGACTACAACTATGATGATCTCTATCGTCTGACCGGGGAAACCCGCATAGCTGGGACACCTGACTCACCACTGGCCTATTCTATTTCGTACACTTACGACAATGTAGGAAACCGCCTGACCCGGGAGCGCGACGGCGTGGTAACGGATTACGCATACAACAATCGTGACCAACTGGAAACTGAAACCACCGACGGAGAGACCATCTCGTATGTCTACGATGAACGCGGAAATGTCCTGCTCAAGACCGACGACGCGGGAAACACCTGGGAGTATGAGTATGACTCCCTGGACAATCTGGTAGCGACCGACAATCCGGACGGCACGCGGCGAACCGCGACCTGGGACGACCAGGGCAACATGGTCAACGAGACCGATGAAAACACGCGTGTTACAACGTACATCCACAATGATCGCGGACAGGTTATCAGAGAGGCGCTTCTTAGAAGGTATGTCGATTATGAATACGACGACGCCGGTAACCTGATCTCTACAACCATACGCGACGCAAACGGCAGCGTAACCACTTCGAATACCTACGACCTCTACGGGAGTGTTCTGACCGAAACCGACGGTGAGGGAAATGTCACCCGGTACGAGTATGACGGATGGGGGAGAATGATCGCCCGGGTTGATCCTCTGGGACGCAGAACTGAGTATGTACCCGATTCTCGCGGTAATACGCTTGCGGAGGTCGGCCCAAAGGGCGACACCACCAGGTATTCGTACGATGCCAACGACAATCAGACCATGAGCGTACCCCCGCTTGGCGACACCACGCTAACCACGTACAATGAGTTTGACAAAGCAGCCTCGGCGACCGATGCGCGGGGGAATGTCACGCGGTACGAGCATGATGTCTACGGGCAGTTGGCCCGAACGATCGCGCCTGATTCGACCGTCACCGAACGGTTCTACGACGGTCGCGGCAATCTTCGCCGAACGATCGACGAAGTCGGACGGGAAACTCGGTTTGAGTACGATCACGAGAACCGCCTTATCCGAACGATATTCAACGACGGCTCGGTAGCCGAGCAGGAGTACGATGCCCGCGGCAGACGAATCGCCTCGATCGACCGAAACGGCAACCGCACCGAATATGAGTACGACGGTGTCGGAAACAACACGCTGGTCCGCGATGCCCTCGGAAACGAAACCAAATATCAGTACACCGGTCACGGCCTTCGAAGGAACATGACCGATGCGCTGGGACAGAAAACAAGCTACTACTACGACCACCTGCACCAGTTGACAACCACGGTCTACGAAGACGGCACCCGGTCCGAAATTGAATACGACAATGCGGGTCGAAAAACCGCGGAAATCGACGCTGAAGGCAAGAGAACCGAGTTCGCATACGATGCTGTGGGTAATCTTACCAGTGTGACGGATGCTATGGGATTTGTTACTTCATACACCTACGATGATAGCAATAACCGTATCACTCAGACTGATGCCAATGGGCATACGACGACTCTCGAATACGATGCTCTCAATAGGCTTACCAAGAGAACCTATCCAAATGGTGATGAAGAGAGATTCGGCTTTGATGCCAATGGTAATATGCCCTACAAGGTGAGTGGTGTTGATTCTACAGCATTTATGAGCCGGACCCCAAAAAGTGGACAGCCCCTTAAGGTAGTTTTAGTTGTCAGAT
>CAYFVL010000003.1:0-53935 GCA_964346405.1 uncultured Fibrobacterota bacterium | reverse complement strand
CCCGTTAACCCGTTAACCCGTTAACCCGTTAACCCGAACCTTCTCGGCTAATCCCCGAATTTCTTCCGCATCTGGTCGAAAAAGCCCGCCGAGAACTCCTCAAGCTCCTTATCTTCCTTTTCTCCGATTGCGGCATCGAGAAATTCCACCGGGATCTCATTGAGAAACCGGCAGTGAGCCACTTCGACAGTGCGTTTGCGAACCACTTTCGTTTTCGGCCAGGTGAGATAGAGCCGTCGCTGGGCCCGCGTCATACCTACGTAAAACAATCGGCGTTCCTCTTCTATACCCCCTTCGACAATGGCCTTGGGAGACGGAATGGCTGCGTCATCGAGGTTACACATGAAAACAATCGGGAATTCGAGACCCTTTGATTTATGAAGCGTCATCAGGGCAACACCCCGTCGAGAATTTGCGTCCTCCCGACCATTGTCGCCTAGTGTCAGAGACAACTCCTGCACATAGCCTGCCAGAGAAGCTTTTGATTTCTTTCGCTTCTCGTATATCTCGAGACCGCGAATGATCTCCTCTACATTTTCGAGGCGAGCTTCCGGTTTGTCATCCTCTTTTGATGCACGGCGGAGGTGCTCGAGGTAGCCGCATTCGGAAAGCATTGTCCGAAGAGTTGTCGAGAGTTCGCCCTTCTGGAAGCCGACATCATACTTGTGAACAAATGCAACGAAATCGGCGACCGCGGCACGCTGAAGGTCGCTCATTCTCTCGATTGAAGTATGACGTTCCATGGCATCGTAGAGCGACATGCGGCGAAGCCCCGCAAGGTCCTCCAGTTTCTCGATGATCGTGGGCGTTACCCCTTTGTTGGGTACTTTCAGGACTCGCATCAGACTCAATTCATCCTGCTTGTTGGAGAAGAATCTGAGATAGGCGAAGACATCCTTGATCTCCCGCCGTTCAAAAAAACTGGTAGCCCCGATTACCTGATACGGAATCTGTTGCCGTCGAAGCTCTTCTTCGAACCGACGCATCATGACATTGGTACGAAACAGGAGTGCGTGACCATTGTACCCGGAGATCTCCCGCCGAACATTCTCCTGTATGGCACGGGCGATCCATTCGGCCTCTTCGATCTCGTCGTCTGCGCGATAGGTGAGGATCTGTTCTCCTTCTCCCGCGGCGGCTCTGATCTGCTTTTTCCGACGTTTCTGGTTTCGGGATACCACCGCGTGAGCCGCTTCGAGAATCTGCTGAGTGCTGCGGTAGTTTACATCAAGAATGATCGTCGTACACCCTTTGAATCGTCTGGGAAATGAAATGATGTTCTCTATTTCCGCTCCGCGCCATGAATAAATCCCCTGATCGTCGTCACCTACCACCATAATATTCCGATGCGTGGCCGAGAGGAACTTCGCAAGCTTCATCTGAACCCCGTTCGTATCCTGGAACTCATCGATAGAGACATATTGATACTTGTTCCGACAATCGTCAAGCACAGCGGGGTGATTCTGGAACAGGCGAAGGGGCAGAAGGAGCAGATCATCAAAATCGACGGACTGGGTTTTTAGAAGACGGGTATGGTATGCCTTGTAAATTCGATTCAGTTTTCTGTCCGAAGGGTTTTCCTTTGCGAAACTTTCAGGGTCGAGAGATGCATTTTTCGCGAGACTGATTCTCACGGCGAATTCGTCGTTTTCAGTCTTGCTCTGCTTGCCGCCTCCACGTGAAGACCGCATGATCTCTCGAAGAGTACTCTTGCGCTGGGTGTCGTCAATGATCGAAAAGTTCTTGTGGAGACCGATATGCTCCCCGTACTCGCGGAGAATCCTGGCGCCAAAGCTGTGAAACGTTGCAATCGTCATCTCCTCGGCTGCCTTCTTCGAGACCAGTTTCGCAATACGCTCCTGCATCTCACGGGCAGCTTTATTGGTGAAAGTCACCGCAAGAATTTCCGAGGGACGACATCGTTTTTCGGCAACGAGGCGGGCGATTCTATGAGTGAGAACCCGTGTCTTGCCGCTTCCCGCCCCTGCGAGCACCAGAAGGGGCCCGTCGTTGTGAAGAACGGCTTTTTTTTGACTGGCATTCAGCCCTTTTGTTAGTTGGGTCATATATCTAAAGGGAAATCGGATTCGGATTCGCAATTCGGACTCGGACTCGAGCCTTTGGATATCCGCAAGCAAATCGATTCCGATCCCGACACCGATTCCGGCTGCTTAGGAATCGCTACAAAAACCGCCCACAGATCTTGTCGAATAGCCAAAATATATCACTCGGGTTGAGTGGCGTGGGCAGCTTGATCAGGGAGTCGTTAATTCGTAACGATTCCTGACCCAGGTTTCGTAATCAACTCACGGTCCCGCCGGGCGGGACGCAAGCCGGCGCGCGATTCATTGTAGAAAAACGCTCAAGGTATCTCCCCGGATACCCCTGCGCTTTTTCTAAGTCAATCTCGCACAACATCTTACGCATAATGCTGGGCTCTCGACTGCGAAATCTGGGCTAACTTTGTCCGGAATGGCATCGATCCTGGTTTGGCGTCCGTATGCCGCATACGGTAGGTTTGGGAGCTTCGCACCGCACTAAGTCTCCGCACTCAAAGCAGGTGTGAAACTCGCCTGCCCGCGACTGTTACCACTCCTCGGATCGTAATAAGCAGTATTCAATCCCGTCGGCCGAGAAGCCGGTATCATGCATTCCCGGCCGACTCCACCGGCCGGGGAACGGCAGAGAGATTTTATGAATTTGGGCAATACCCTTTTCCTTTTTACCAACCATCGCGCGCCCAGCGTATTTTTTGCCTCTGTACATGAATTCAAACAGGATACCCGTTACATGTTGAAAAAGACAATCCGAGACCTGTATACCTGGTATACGAAAAAACGACCATGGTGGCCGGTTCCCGTGCTTGGGCTACTTTTTGCCCTGTCTCTTCCCCCGTTCAACCACCGGACTCACCCTTTGTTGTTCCCGTTTCCGTTCCTTTCGTTTTTTGTTGTGATTCCGTTGTGCGTTATCGCCCTGGAACAGCCCCTGAAACGGGCCGTCGGGCGTCTGTATCTGTTCGGCATTGCGGCCGCGCTTTCTCAGTACTACTGGATTTCCAATGTTGTTGCCGAAGGGCTCTGGCACATGATCATGATCGGCCTGGGAATAACGGTGGCGGTATTCGGAGCCTACTATTTAGTACTGGGTCTTCTGTTTCGACTCACTCGCAGAATCCTGCCGCGAATGTATATCCTCGTCTTTCCCGCCGTATGGATCACGGCCGAGTACCTTCGGGGGTTTAGCGATATCGCCTTCCCATGGGCTCATCTTGGCTATTCCATGACTCCGATTTTGCCACTGGCACAAACCGCCTGGATCTGGGGAGTTTTTGGGATTTCTTACCTTATCGTTTTGGGAAATATGCTCTTCCTGGAACTTATTCAGAGTTATGTGCAAGATCATGATATAACACAGAAGTGGATTCATGTGGCGGTTTTGGGAGTGTTTCTGCTCGGGTTCGGTATATGGGGATGGGCTCGGTTGCAGAATCCGATACCCGAACAGGATTCCCAGTCAAGGGTTTCGGTGGTGCAGCCCAATTTTGACCCGAACCGATGGGGGGCGAGCATCCTGGATAGTGCGCTGGCGATCGACAAATCTCTCATTATCGAGGCCGCCGAGTTCTCTCCCGATTTGATCGTTCTGCCCGAAAGTGCGGTATTTGCGTATCTTGCGAGAAAACTAAGCGTTCGACAAGAGGTGCAAGGATGGGCCGATTCGGCTGGAGTGCCCATAATCCTCGGTTCATTACACTGGGAACGGAGTGAAGACACCACCTGGGGAAAGTATCGGGTGTATAATACTTCGTTTCTGGTTCGTCCCGATTCAAGCGAATTTGGAAAGTATTTCAAAATGCGATTGGTACCCGGAAGCGAATACATGCCGTTCAGCGGTGTGTTTCCAATTCTCAGTCGTCTCAATCTCGGCAGCGCTAATTTTGCCAAAGGCAGAAAGCACACCGTCTTTTCTATTAATGAAATGCTCAAAGTTGCTCCATTCATCTGCTATGAAATGATTTTCCCCGGCCTTGTTCGGCAACGGGTGCGGCGGGGGGCTAATCTTCTGGTAAATGTTACCAACGATGGCTGGTTCGGCAGATCGACTGCTCCGTATCACCATGCCGCAATGGCAACAATGCGGTGTATCGAAAATGGTGTGTCAATGGCCAGGTCGGCCAATACGGGAATAAGTATGTTTGCCGATCAATACGGGAGAACATACGACGAAACCCCGTTGTATACGCGTACGATTCGAAATCGTACTGTTTCCCGAACGGTGCTTCCCGGTCCCTATAATCGGTTAGGTGACTGGCCTGTGTATGCATCGATTTTGCTGATTGTGTTGTCGGCTTTCTTGTACGCCATTCGGAGAGTTCGGTCTTCAGATACAGATGCACAGGCCACGGGTCGCCGAGTTCAGAACGAGGAATAGGCTGGGCGTATTCAACGAAGGAGCAACGCCGCAAAGAGCCGTGAGTTGGCTGCGGAACCTGGGCCAGGTACTCTCTACTTGAGAGCTTGATCAAACGCTTTGGCAAAGGAATCGGAGAGGTCGTCG
This sequence comes from uncultured Fibrobacterota bacterium, assembly GCA_964346405.1. Lineage (GTDB taxonomy): Bacteria > Fibrobacterota > Chitinivibrionia > Chitinivibrionales > CAYFVL01 > CAYFVL01. Next base: position 49,375 of record CAYFVL010000003.1, on the reverse strand, counting down.
ACCACTTCTCCCGAACTGTAGAATCCTCCGGCAATTCTCTTACGAATTGCGGCAAGATGCGCCTCGCGGTTTTTTGCGGTTTCCGAAGCGCTGGAGAGTTCCAGCCTGTCGCGTTTCGAACGGGTTTCGCCGGCCTTCTTCGAAGGGGACGATTTTCCCCCCGAACGCTTCTTCCCGGTTTGCATCGTGTAGCTTTTACTCTGAATTCCGTTGATTTGCATACTTTTCGCTCAAGCCGTTTCGGGTTTCGGCCGATACACTGCATAGATACGCAGGATATGTGCCGTTTCTCCTCTGTCTTGCTGATACCTTAAAAGACAAAGATTTGCCGATCTTTGTCTTTTTTTTATCGGTGCAGGGAGCTTTTGTCGGCTGATGCGAGAACTGCGGGCATGGTTTTGTGTGCGTTCGTACCGGTTGTGAGCATTTGTTCCGCATCCTTGCGTTCCCTGTAAATCCGTTTCTAGTATCCCCTGATATGTGTATCGGACGGCATACCCTTGAGCTTTAGCGTTTTTTTTTGGTAGATTTCCAAACCGGGCACCGTCGAATTCGATTCAGTCTGTCCCGCGATGCACTGACCCCGTCAGGCGGGACGAAGTGGCCCCGCTCTCCCACCGCGCATATACCGGTATCGAACTCGGGACTCGGGCACGGTGTATTTTTTTAGCAGTAAGCGAAAACAATCGTGAGCTGCTTATCGTAGAATGTGTATCCAGGAAAGGAGTCTTTTCATGAAAGAGAAAGTGCAAAGCGTTATCGATGAAATTCGCCCGAATCTTCAGGCGGACGGAGGGGATATAGAGTTGGTCGATATCACCGAGGACAATGTCGTTCAGGTTCGTCTTCAGGGTGCCTGCCGCGGATGTCCCGGAGCGGTGATGACGCTTAAAATGGGAGTTGAGCGCCTTTTGAAGGAGCGTATTCCCGAAGTGAAATCGGTTGAGAATGTAGGATAATAGACACGATACAGATGTTTCCCGGCACTAAGTGCGGTGGGCCACAACGGGGGAAGCAAACGTTCTCGGCATGCGGAACGGCTCCGCGGCGAAACGTTCCCGATCCTGCCTTCCCGTGCGTGACGACTCCTTCTTGTTTGCGGGTATTTTTGGTTCGACAAGCTCACCACATCGGGTTGCATCTCTTGAGCATAGCGCCGTTTCTATGGCTCTGCGAGATGCCCCTCGATATCCACAAGAAATATCTGCACGAGAAAATGCAGATTTATTTCTGCGCGAACCCTTAATTTTAATTAATTTTGCATCCCCTTTCCGTTCGTGCCCGGAAAGGGAATGTTGCATATCCCGGAATCGGAATCGAGCATTCAGGTATCGCAAGCAAATCGGTTGCGACACCGATCGCAAAAGCCCAGCTCCAGTTTTCGGTTTCAAAGACCGGACTGTTTTGGAGCGGCATTTGCAGTGTGTGGCGCGCAAACAGCCATTTTTTTCGATGTTCGGCAAATGCTGCAGTTCGACTTCGCCGATCGAGCAAAACAGGTTTAGATGACAAATTCAGAAACTAAGAAGAAATCCGATGAGTCCATGTGGAGATCGGCATGGACTAAAGCCATTTTCCTTTCCTTTTGCTGGTTGAGCTATTTTCTTTTCGCCGGAATCGCCGGCCTTATCTATTATTTGGTACATCCTCGGCTTGTGCAAATTGCGCCTTGGCTTGCCGTTCTGGTAATTGTGGTCGTCGGAGTGGGAGTTTTTCTTGTCGGAGCCGGCCTGTTCTTGATCACGTTTGCCGCCCTGACGGGAATCGATGTCCTGTACCCGCATCGCAAACAGTCGGTTACGGTCAAAGTACTGTTCCCGATAGCTGCCGGGCTAAGTCAACTGGTAGGCGTGAAACGGAACTTTTTACGCACTTCGTTCGTCAAGGTCAATAACGCTCTCACCAAGGCACAACGAAAGCGTATTCGAGGCGATCGAGTGCTGGTTCTCCTCCCACACTGTTTGCAGGTGGATGTTTGTAACCGCAAAATTACCGGAACCGTCGATAATTGCGTTCAATGTGGCCGCTGTCCGGTGGGCGATTTACGGCATCTTGGTGAGAAATACGGTCTTCGGCTCGAAGTTGTGAACGGTGGTACTCTTGCCCGGAAAAGGGTCGCTACATTCCGCCCCGACGGTATCGTTGCGGTTGCGTGCGAAAGAGACCTGACGTTCGGCATTCAGGATGTTCATCCTATACCCGTTTACGGTGTGATAAACGACCGTCCCAACGGCCCGTGTTTCAACACCGAAGTCGATATGGGGCTCGTGGAGGAGGCGGTTCGCTTTTTCAAATATCCTCGATAAGCGGTCGGGCAACAGGTTACGCAGAATGCCGTGAGTTGATTGCGAACCCGGGTTAAACTCTCGATCACTTCCCGCGATTCGCCGGATGATAGTGCACGTACACTTTCCGAAGCATCTCGATTCTCTCATATAGACGGGCTTCTACACGGTCGGCAACCTTATCTCCCTCGTTCACCCGCAGGTTTCCATCGATACCGATTGTGATATTCACAACATAGTACGGCCCGAATCGATGGGCATGAATGCTCTCTATGGTACGCACATCCTCCATGCCCGACAGAATTGTCCTGACTTTTGCGTCAATTTCGCGACTGGGGACCGAATCCATAAGCTCAGCCGATGATTCCCCGAGGATACTGAACCCGGCTTTCGTCACTACTATTGCGACGAGCGCGCCGGCGAATGGGTCGAGCCAGTAGTATCCCATGAGACCGAATACGATCCCGACGGAGGCTCCAAAGGAGGAGAATATATCGTTGCGATGATCGGTCGCAAGCGCCGAGACGGTGATGCTTTCCGTCTTCTTTGCCATGGCGAACGCGTGAAACATAAGCGCCACTTTGATCACTATCGTACCGCCGGCCAGAAGAAGTGTGTAGAATCGAAGAGGTTTTCGTTCTATCTGTCCGGTGAAGAGATCGAAGGCCGAATTCACCGAATCCCAGAAAATGGTAAGCCCGGTAGTTATCACGAAAGCACCGACCACCAGAGCGGCAATGCTTTCGAACTGATGGTGGCCATAGGGGTGCTCCTGATCGGCCGGTTTTCCCGACAGCCCCACAAAGACACGTACCACAATAAAGTAAACGACGTCGGAAATTGAATTGATACCGTCGGCAAGAAGTGCCTGACTGTGGCCGAGAATTCCGCCGGTCAGTTTGGTCGCCGCAAGCACGATATTTGCCGTCAGCCCGAGGTTTACCACCATGCCGGTCTGTTTTCGCCGCTCTTTCTCGTGTTTGCTGTAAGCAGTTTTGAGTATGTCTGATTCCATTGTCTACTGTTTCGGTTACCGAACTTTCTGCTTTCCACTCGCCCAACAATTGTAAAATCCGGGTCGTGGTTGCACGAGTTCAATGCGGCAGAGGCTGGGTTTTTCAAATTAAATTGATTAAATCCCTGTCAGAAAATACACTCTGAAGCCAACAGGATCGTCAGAATCGTATGTTCTTCGTCAAAGCCACGCCCGAAAAGTCTTCCCGGACGTCCCTCTGATCCAACATGGAATAATGATTTGGGCATCTTTCATTTTTAATGGAGGTCCTCAGGCTGAGTTTTACTGTAGTTGAAAGGATACTGGATCTTGAAAATGATTGATTTCGGCACAAAGAGCGGGTTTCGCATTCCACGCGTAAACATGGGTGGAATGCGATTCCCCCGGGATGAAGGTGAAGCGGTTGAGCTAATACGGTATGCTCTCGATGCGGGTTTGACCTATATCGATACTTCCCGTGGCTATGGCGCTTCGGAAATCAAAATCGGGAAGGCCATGAAAGACGGCTATCGTAAGAAAGCTCTCATTTCGACAAAATCGGCGCCATGGGTGAAGAAGATCGAAGACACCGACGACGGCTCTGAGGACAGCGTGCTGAGACGGATTGAGGAATCAATGAAGCGCATGGATATCGACTATCTGGATTTTTATCAGGTCTGGAATATCCACAAGCCGGAACATTGGGAAATCGCAACAAGAAAGGGTGGTTTTGTCGACGGTATCAAAAAGGCGAGGGACCGAGGGCTTGTCGGGCATATCGGATTCACTTCGCACGATTCGGTTGAGAACCTTCTGAAGTATCTGGATGATGCCGAGTGGTGCGAGGTATTGCTTCTTACCTATAATATGATGAACCGCACGTATGAGCCGGTCATAAAGAAAGCGAAGCAGAAGGGAATCGGGACCATTGTTATGAACCCGGTGGGAGGAGGGAAGCTCGCAGCCGATTCCGCCGTCTTCAGAGATCTTGTTCAAGAAATGGGGTGTGCCTCTCTGGCCGATCTGGCTATCAGATGGATACTCTCAAATCCATCGGTTGATACCATCATTAGTGGAGTGGGCAAAAAGTCGGATGTCGACAGTTCCATAAAAAGCGCGGAGAAGGACCTGTTAAGCCCCGAGCAAGTGCAACACGTAAACGATTTTATCGATTCGGCTTCTCCGGAAAAAGTCGGATTTTGCACGAAATGCGGCTACTGCTCCCCTTGTCCGAACGATGTCCATATAATGCGTACCATGGAGGCCGTCTACCTTCAACGGTATCTTGGATTTGCCCGCGAAGCGAAGAAAACTTACAACAGTATCGGCGATCGCTGGATCAAACACAAAAACGCTTTCGCTTGCACCGGCTGCGGGGTCTGTGTCGAAAAGTGCACTCAGCACCTGGATATTCCGGCGGAAATGGAGTTCGCGAAAAAGACATGGCCGAATCCACCGAAACACGAGTGGTAATCCGGCGATTCCGGCAATATCGTTGGGGTCATTCGGGCGGTGTGGTATGACAGCAGTAGTAGCTATGCGCCAAGTCCGCCCGGTGATCAGGTGCGGGAAACCGCGGCTCGACTGAGACGGTCGTTTATCGCGAACCCAAGCCCTCGGTTCGGCGCCGGTATGGCGACTATGAGGTCCAATCCCCGCGAGTCGAGTTTTCGAAGAGTCGCAAACAGTTTGCACGCCGCCTCAGTGAGATTCCCAGTCTCCGACAGGATCTCGACCATATCGTAAGCACTCGTAATTTCCCCGGGTAATGGGCCACAGGTGAGAAGTGCCTTGCGCCCGGTTTCGAGCCGTGCCGTGGGATTGCCGAGAACAAGACGGGTTTTCGGCGCATAATGACGAAGCGATCTGCCGGGACTCGCATTTTGCATGGAAGCCGGATCAGGAATCTCGAGCGGACCAATAACTTCCTCGATCACCTCCGGGGCCAATCCGCCGGGGCGGAGAAGCAACGGACGCTTGTGCGCTAGTGATACAATGGTGGATTCCACCCCGACCATGCACGCCCCCCCGTCGAGAATCACATCCACAACACCCTCGAGCTGTTCCCGAACGTGTTCCACGGTTGTGGGACTGATCTGCCCGAACTTGTTGGCACTCGGAGCGGCAATGGGTTTTCCCGCCCGATCAATCAATTCCAGAGCGATGGGGTTATCCGGCATTCGAATTCCCACCGATGGAAGCCCCGCGCTAACCAGATCGGGAACTGCGTCTTTTTTGGGCAAAACCAGCGTCAGGGGCCCCGGCCAGAAACTATCGATCAATTGCTGCGCTTCGCGAGGCACGGCATCAACAAGGGAATTCAGCATGCTCAGGGAATTTATGTGAACGATCAAAGGGTTGAACCGGGGACGCTCCTTGGCATCGAATATCTTCGCAACGGCCTGAGGATTAAGCGCATCGGCGCCCAGACCGTACACCGTTTCCGTTGGAAAGGCCACCAGGCCGCCTTCGCGGATGGCGGCAGCCGCTTTGTCGAGCAGGTTTTCAGTTTCAGAATACACGATGGATTCCGTTGTCGTTCAAATAGAAGGCTTTTTCGGTTTTGAATACCCTATGAAGATACAATTCGGCCATTCTTGATCTGAAGAACAGGTGCCCGAAAGAAATTCGTCGATCCGATTTCGACAGTCGAGAGACACCATACTGAGTGTATCCAACAAATGAGCAATGCAGACTGGGGCATTCGAGCCCCGGGAAGAGTGCGTTGCCGCATACCAATCTCAGTCGACATCGTACTCGAGGCTGTTCAGGCGGGAGGCTAACCGGCTTGAGGGAGTGAAAACATCTTTCAGAAGTTTTCTCCTGAATCCGCTCCGCTTAACGTAGGTGTCGTAGTCCTCGTTTTTCCAGTCGAAATCCTCTCGCCACACTTTGTACGGATTGATATGACGGGCGGCGTATTCGATCAGAAGAGCACCGAAGCCGGGGCGACGGTGGGTAGGATCCATCTTGTTAGACAAAAGCCTCACTCCTCGCGCGTGCGATTCGGTTCTGAGGTGGTCTACCAGTCCGTTATACCTTGAAATGACACCGGCGAGATCGTTTTTGTAGCCGGCGGAGGAATAAGCCATAATCGGGCGGATTTGGAGTACCGCTACGCCATAATCATTGTAGTGATCATAGAATTCAAAGGCTTCTTCGAGATTGTCCGCATTTATGGTGAGATTTATCCTGAGCTGCGGTTTTGGGGTACTATGCCTTTTCTTGAGATCGTGCAGAGTTGAGAGGAACTCATGATGTCTCGAGTAGGAAGCTCCTTCCATGAAATACTCATATGTTTGTTTGTGTACGCCGTGAGTCGATACGGTAAGCTCGTCGAGATCGTAGGTGATCAGTTTCTCGATATCGGTAGGTTTGACCAACTGTCCGTTGGTGACCAGACCCACGAAAGGCACTCCCGCCTCCTTGCCCATCCGTACGATTTCTGCATAGTTCGGGTACAGGGTGGGTTCGGCCACGCAACCGATGTATAACTGCAATGTTCGCCTGAAAAAGAGCTTCGCGATACGCTGCAAATCTTCCTCACTGAAACGGCGCGCCCGAGGTCGATCGGTATAGAGCGGACACGTCTTGCATCGAAGGTTACAGGCGTAGATCGGATCCAGGCGGACACCGAAGTACCGTTTCCCGAGCAGATCAAGAGCCAGAATACCCAGGAGCTTTATCCTGTGGTTTCGGATGACACTGTTAAGCTTGAGGAGTCGGTAGAAGGAGGATGTGCTCATAATAGAAAATTACTGCTCGGCAGGCAAATCATGCTGTTTTTTGCGAGAGGAACGCTCATTTAGTGAAATATTCCTTTAGAAAAAGGAGACCTTTAGCCCAGGTTTTGCAACCAACCCACGGTCCCGCCATTTGGGACCGTGAGCTGTTGCACGATCTTATCCCGCCCGGAGGGACAAGATAATCTCGAACAACATCTTGCGCATAACAGCTCGTTCTCGACTGCGAAACCTGGGCTAGCACAAAACTAACGCGGAGCAATTGAAAGACAAATGTAGTTTGGCTATCTTGAAACAACCGAATCATTAGCTTCGAACCCCGTGCCTTGCCACCAGGTCGAACCAGGGAGGGAATCTTGTTGCATTTACATTACCGATGTTGTACACAGCGGACTGAATCACCTATGGCGTCGAACTTCAGATCAGGCATTTCGCGGTCTCTGCTTTGCCTCACCGCATGCCTATCCCTGTCCGCTGTTTCGTTGGCCGATCTGGATATCAAATGGTTGGATAGCGGACAAGTCGTCAATAGCATCCTTTCCGGAGATCAGCACCACGCAACGGTAGCAATGACATCTTCGGGATACTCCTTTGTCGTCTGGCAGCAGGAGGGAAGCGTTTCGGGATCATGCAGCATTCACGGCCGTCTTATTGATCCCAATGATACTCTCGGAACTGAGATCGATATCAGCGGCGATGCCGAGGACGTAAGTCCGCCAGACGTTGTGACTATATATGTAGATGGCAGGCACTGCGCGGTTGTGACGTGGGCGCAGAGAGACGCGGGCCAAAACGATTTTCATGTCTATGTGAGTTGCCTCGACGGAACCATGTCTCCCCGGCTTGGTCTCGAAAGAACGAAAGTCACCACGCAGGGCTTCGAGTCGAAATTGATGTCTTTTCCAGATGTTACCGCACTTGATCCGGCTACAACCAATGCCCATTTCTTTGTCACCTGGGGCGCAAAACAGTTGACGGAAACCGGCAACAAGGTTTTGAATCACTACGGTCGTATATTCGCAGCAAACGGTGAAGGGTTTGGCGCAACTCGACAGATGAATACTGAACCGGGATTTGCCGTCCATGGTGACAACTGTGACACCGTTTCGCCCGCAAATCTTGGCCTTGGGTTTTACGGTCTTCCCGATGTGGACGTGTTGACCAGTGGAAAGGGTGTTGTGGTGTGGGAGCAGGTAACCTGTGACTGTGAAAACCCCGACGACTGTGTTGATCCTTCATTGAGCATCCGTTCAGTGTTCCGGCGGTTCGATGTAGTCCACAATGATTTCTGGATTGATCCCGTTGAACAAGAGATCTGTGAAGAGTGTTCAGAAAACGATTATATTCGTCGCCCGATGGTCGATGTGAACAGTGTCGGTGCAGTCCTTGCGTGGGTGCAGCATCCTGCCGACGATCCCAACAGTCAGGATGTTCACTTTCGCCGTCTGAACTTGTCTACTCTTGGAATTCCGATTTGCCCTCACCCCGGGTTTTCCGGCAAAAAGACTCGTATTGTGGCTCAACTGGACGAGGTCGGGAGAGTTTTTGTCTCCTGGACCGAATACCACGGTTCCGGCAGTTATGGCGCCGAGACGGTAATGAAATTTTATGATTCGATGGATGTCCCGATCTCTCTTGATATAGCGAGCAGAAACTATTCCGACGAATACATTTTGCGTCTCCATGAGGACACCACACAAGGGGATCAGATCAGACCCGCACAGGCCTGGAGGACTGTCGGAGGCGCATACCACTTTGTGACAACCTGGGAAAGTACCGGGGAGGAAGATGAAGGGTTGGATATCGGGTTCAGTTCGTTTGAGGTGCGGGAGAAATAACGAGACGAATCACCCGACGGCTGAGCCGTTTTTTCCCTTTCAGTATTGCTTTTGGACTGTTGTGTTCCAGTCCACCATTCCTTGATACCATATTCCTGAATCCTGAACGTCGCATTTAGTCTGTAACAATGCGGCAATGCTCACAATCCATACGGAGGAGAAAGAAGATGTGTCGTGTTTCGAATTGTCGCAATATCGTTTTACCTTTTGGGTTTCGCACCATTCTCCTATTCATGGCACTATCACTTTCGGCCACTGGGGCTGATCTGCCAAGAGAAGAACTCTACAGCTACTTCAGAAACAAACTGAACGTAACGAATCACTTTCAAGAGTTGCGACGCGCCCAAGGGTATGACACGACCAGCTATGATCGGTATTGGGACAGTGCCCGAACATACATAGCGTATCAGGATTCGGCCGACACCATGAGGGCATGTGCTTTTCTCGACTCAATTCTTCCACATGTATTCCGACCCTCTTCAAACCTTGACACGTCCCGCCGCTCCGAGCATCTCCCTATTTTCTGCAAACCAAGGCAGACCGCGGCAAAAGCAGGCTCCATAACAATGGATGCGGGGGAATCGCTGAATTTGGGAATCTTCACCTCTTACGGAACGGTCAAGTCTGTCGTCCTTGCGGGGGATTCCGTGGACGGCCATCCCGATAACGCATCGGTAGGAGGCTTGTGGGTAAAAGACGTTGAGTACGGGATCGGTCCCCGCCTTCTGTGGGATACCTGCACCTTTGCGGACGAGGACAGCGCCCATTTCGTCATGTACTCCGAAGGCTCCAATAGTTTATGGGTTGGGGCAGACCTGTCCTACTACGAAAGAAGCTCGAATGGACGAAATTACATCCAGGTGGACGGTACAGTTTGGAACGAGTACGGAAACGACGACACCAGAGCTTTGCTGGTGTGTTATAAAATACCACTTGTACTGGAAGACCCTGTCTGGGGAGACGATATCCGGTGGGCAAGAAGAATCCGGTTCGAAGGAGATTTTGATACAACCGCCGGCGGGGATACGGTGGGTCACAACGATATTTACGAAAATCTCATGATTTATGATGACTGGCAATACTCCCAGAACACCCGTCCAACGCGCTATACTTCCATGTATCAACTGGGCGTGGTTTACAGTGCATCGACCGGCAATGGGCTGGTAATCGCGGTCCCCTGCGATTCCATTCGTTCCTACCGTATCGACTACAATACTCTCGATACTACCATGAATATCTATTTTGAGCTTGCAACCAGCAACCGTACAGACAAGATCGGCCCGGACAGTACAAGCTTTTCTTTTATTCTATACGGCATACAACGCCGGCAGGGTTTTCCTGAGGCTCTCGATCAGTACCATACCATATTTCAGGACCAGTATTCGGTTCACGATTCCCTGAAGAACAGGATTGGTCTTGTGGGGGCGATGCTGAAGCTCAACGATAAGAACTCGGTCGACCTCGACAGCGCCGATATCGACGGGCTTGATTTTATGGTTGATGTTTCCTCCGGGGATCCATCGGTAACCTACGGTGGTGTTCGTCAGCACATGTTCCTGAACGCTCAGACGCTCTTTGTGCGAGAGCTGAATAGCCCGAAACTCAAGTGCACGACCGACCAGACGGTCGATAGTGTAATCAACGTGGATTACATCGGCAATTTGGATTCCATCGGTGTGGACGAGTTCTCGTGGTACAGATTTTCCAGGTTTCATGATTACGGTGAAGCCGTGAGACGCTGCAGGATTCTGGACAGCCTTGGTGGGATGCACTGGCACGATGGTATTGACAGTCACTTTGTGGTCAATTTCGACCCGGACTGTGACCTCGTTGACTCAAATGCAGGACGCCTGCTGTTCAGCGCTGTTGCGGCTCACGATTTCCGGGCCATGGAAAGTTTTGGTGTTCCCTTTGACGGAGTGAATACCGACAATGTGGGTGACGGCTATTTTGTCGAGAATTTTGACAGTACCCATTTCAACTTCATTGATTTTCCCCTTACCTACACGTATGACTCGAAGCGTCCCGTGTACCCTGTGCTGTTTTCTTATTATGAATGGCTGGATTCACTCAGGACACTGCTCGATGAAGACGGTAAGACATTGAGTGGGAATGTTATGGGTTTTGTGGACAAGTACTATGCGCATCTCTATGATATACTATTTTTTGAGAACATCAAATTCCGCGATCGACTTCCGGAATTCCTCCTGAATTACAAACGCTCATTCGCCGGTCCGAAGCCTCTCTGTCAAGTATCTCACGGAACGCCGGAGTACCATCTGGACAGTGCCGCGTATCTGCGGTGGGCGAATCGGTCTCTGGCGTATGGGATGTTTGCGGAATTCAAGGATAGTGGTGACGACATGAATTCAGCTTTGCAGCATTGGGTGGACGAGGGATGCCTGGATATGTACAAGACAATACCAATTCTACTCAGAAGCCTGGGGAATGCGGGATGGGAGCCTACCCCCTTTGCGCAGATATGTTCATTATCGGTATCGAGTCCCTGGGATACGTCATCCTACCAATACGATTTCTTCGGCGACAATCTAATCATAGTCAATCGATTCGGAGAAGTGGAATCGGTTATGGACACCATATATTTCACGGTTCACAATGAATCGAAGACGGCACGAACGTTCGATCTGAAGTTCAACTACGATCCGGATGGGAACGATCCACTTGGGTTGGGTGCAGTCTGGGGTGATTCGATTGCGGTTGACTCTCTCTCCTTCGATTTCCAGAATCATCAGATCGTCTCAAACCAGATCAGTTTCTCAATCGACTCAAGTTCGAAACGGATAACGCTGAAGGATTTAAACCTGGATTCCTTGGGTGTGGCTATTATCAGAATAGTCTGCAAGGCGGTCGCCGGTGAGAACGCGGAATCTCCGGTGAAGCCGACACTTGAGTTCGTTGAGGATAATGGGGACGGCACCTGCACGGCCCATTTCGGTTTTCTCAACGAGAATTCCTACTCCGTTGTAATTCCGATCGGAACCGCCCCCCAGAATTACTTCTCGCCTTCACCCCAGGATCGAGGACAACCAACGGTATTCCCGCCCGGCAGGCACTATGACGTTTTTACCGTTCAATTCGTCGGCACCTCTCTGGTCTGGAATCTTGCCGGCAGGACGCAAACGTCGTCTTGTCCGTGACATTACTGACTGACAGTTCCACGAGGATCTGCAGTGCTAGCAGTTTTGGAGACCGGTTCGCTGAATTGATGAGCAGGATAGATGAAGGATTCATCGATCAACGGACTCCGGAGGTCCTGCGGATATTCTCCAGACTGAAGAGAATATGAACGCAGAGACGACCCGCACTTTTATGACAATACCGTTTGTAGATAAAGATCTGAAGAAGGGAACCAACCGAATAACAGAGCGTCAGAGGTGAACCGATATGACGACGTTGTCAATACACGACTTGCTTAAGGGTTCGCGTAGAAATAAGATTTCATTTACTCGCGCAGCCATTTTTGTGGATATCAAGGCGCATCTCGCAGAGCCATAGCAATGGCGCTATGCCCAAGAGATGCAACGCGATGTGGTGAGCGCGTCGAACCAAAGATATGTGCAAACAAGAGCAAACGAAAAATGCGAAGGCCGTTTTTGCGCGAGCCCTAAGAGGAATCATCTCCTTTGTAATCCGAATCACCGTGCAAGGAGAGTGCGCCCTCGAAACAAAACCTCGCCAGCGTGATTCCTTACGGTTGACAAGTAGATTCCGCTCGGGAGTGGGCCGGTGATGAGGCCGTCTCCTGATGTGTAACCATAGGCCACTCTCTTGCCGACAGCAGAGATCACTTCATACCTGAGAAGTTGATCGGAATCAGAGTCAAGACAGATACTTGTTCCTCTTACTTGTATAAGGCGGCAGATGGCTCTTTTCCTTGTTCGTGCCGGCATTCTTGTCGGACTGCTTGCATTCACCAGAAATGGTGAAGACGTAAGCGCCGATGCTGTGCCGTCGTAGGCTGCTACCCTTAAATGGCATTCGGTATCCGACAGCGACAGCTTCGTATCCAGGCAACTGATTGAATCAGGAATTATCCAATTGAATTTTCCCCAATTTGCTGACGACGGCAGAATGGCCCCTTGGGAGTTTACGGGGCACCAGGATACTCCCTGATCGGGTGAGATATAGAGTTCAACGCCAGATGCCAACTCTACATATGATTTCCACCGTATTTCACAGGTGTCTCCAATTTCCAATACCATTGCACCCTGTGGGTGAAGAATGACAATATCACTATCATGGGTGGTGGTGTCCTCGATCACGGTTACCTGAGCCGTAGCCATACCTTGCATCCCCTCTGGCTTCAGCGTAATCTCAAACGTGCCTTGTGTTCCGTCACTTACAAAACGGCCTTGGCTGTCGATATGCCCGCCGCCATTTGTGGACCATGAATAACTGGTCATCAACGGGTCATTTTTCCTGTCGCGAAGGTCGGGAAAGAACACTCCTGTATCTCCAACGGCTATTTCGATCTTGTCGGGTACTATTCTCATAAAAGCTGAATCCGGTGAGTAATCTTTTTCATAATAGACCGTCAGAACATCAAGCTTACCATCAACTACAACGTCCACTCTACCATAGAGAACGGCCGGAGAAGGTGTGTTGTCACTGGCGGATAGATTGAGTTTCCAACTGGAATCCATGAAAACGGGTTCGGCATGAAGCCACTCGTTTCCGGCGGTTACCTTGCAGACGACGATATCTTTACGGTCCACTACAGATAAGAGTGAAATGGTTGTGTCTACCGGGGTATCTGAGGCTGATCTAAGCGTCATCGAAATAGTATTCACCCGGAAATGCTTCACTGGGAAGGGGATTTCAATTCGGCCTGAAGGGTAGAGTTCATCACCGGTTGTCTTATCGACTGGGGATAAAGGGAAAACTTTCAATATGGAACTCAGGTCGTTGGAAAGTTTTATCAGGCGAACTGAAGACCGTTGAGTAACCTCGATAAGGGCGGTGCTGGAGGGGCCGGAGGAAATCAGGTACTCAGGGTCATTTGTCCAATTAGCGATTCCTTCGGGGGAGGCATCCCTACCGGTAGCATTTGCGATCGCTTCGGCTATCCTCAGGGTTGTGATAAGAGATGGTTGTCCGCTTTCAACCGATTGAGTAAGATTGAGATGCATGTGATCACTAGTAAAGGACATCAAGAGTAGACTTTTGTCGGGAGCCATATGGCCTCCACAGCATCCTCCGCCATACCTTTTCTGCGGAGTACATAGGGCATGGAATGCGCCTGAACTGATGTGCAGGATACCGATGAGATGTGGGTTGAACATGCCGCCAATGTATTCGCCGTTACGTGAAACGTTCAAGATCTGAAAGTCGTTGGGAGTATTGTCGGGAAGTGGGCTGTCCCAAATCACCTCTGGAGCTTCATTGGGGCTCTGAAGGCAAATGCGCTTGAGTGAAGAGCCGTATGTGCCCCATGAGGCGCCGTACAACCAGGTCTTTCCCGTTTCGGAATCGCGCCAAACCGCACTAATGGGCACTCGGCTGCCGAGTATCGTTTCTTTGGACCCTGTTCGCCAATCAACCCGACACACTCCGACTGAATCGGTGTATACAACGCCATTCCCGTTATCCACAAAGTGAGGATATGCGATTCGATGGCTGGTTGACCAGGACAGTACGCGTTCTTGGTTCCTTTCCGCATCCCAGCCGATGAGTAGTCGAGCGGACTTGCTTTTCCCCTGCTCATCGTCAGGATCGACTACCCTGACCCATACCGCTCGCACATTTCGACCGTCGGTTGTGGCAAGCACACTGTCCACGTCGGCAGGAAACGCACCGATTGCTGTGAATTGGGAGACGAGCAACGCCGCCATCATCCATGGAATGCATTTCATCGAGAAGTCCTTTCTCCCGAAAAAGCCGCCAATTTTTGCCGGCACATCACTAATAAGGTTTCAATATAGGCTTTGGTTGCTAGGCTGGTATTTGAAAATGGTTTGGTGATTGTTAGCAGGCGGTTTCGGGACGACGCAGGCTGTCTCTCTATCGGAAACTCACCAAGAAAAAAGCAATCATCGACGATAATCCCAGCAATTCGCTGTTTAGAAAAAGCAGAATTCTAACACTTACGAAACGTGACTTGAACAGAAACTGCTTATTATTATGAGCATGAACAAAACCGACCAGAAAAGGAGTTGGAATGATTCGATTAC
Organism: uncultured Fibrobacterota bacterium; assembly: GCA_964346405.1. Lineage (GTDB taxonomy): Bacteria > Fibrobacterota > Chitinivibrionia > Chitinivibrionales > CAYFVL01 > CAYFVL01. The sequence goes on along the minus strand of CAYFVL010000003.1, from coordinate 34,324 downwards.
TGCCAAAGCTTTGTGCCGTCGTAATCATCCTGTTGATACGTCCGCCCTCTGTCGCCTCTTCATATGAGGTATTTATTTCCGACGTAAGAAAAACTGTCTTTGAGATTACTGAGCATATAAGTGAGGCTTACAGTGTAGCCTTCAGAGACTCGATATTCGAAATTACACTCGGTGAAACGGGATACAATGCCGTCAACCGCATGTTTTGCGTCAATGACTCCGTCTCGTATGCTTCTGCGGGACTTCCCAGGAGTGATTCGTTGATATGTTTGAAAAGCATTGGTGCAATTGCAATGGTCGATTCGGGAAGCGACAAAACTCTCAGGCTTGAGTTTTTGTGTGTCGGTCACGCCGGGCTTGTCTTACCGCAGATCAGACACTTCAGTTTTGATTTTATTGATTGCCGCGACTGGCCTTTGATCGCCAAGAAGAGTTTTCCAGTGAGACTCAGATTTGCGTCAGAAGAAATGGTGTATACTCGAATGCTGGAAGATTCAATCGCCTACGTACGTAGAACACGATCGTTCTTGAGCGAAATGGAGAGCCGTTCAGGTGAAAGGAGTATATCGGGCGAGTCAAGTGTTTCAGATTCTTTGCTTGGCGACTCTTCGGTTGCGTTCGGAATGGTCACTGAGACTATTGAAATACCTCGATCATCAAAATCGACACTGGATATGAATTCACTATCGCGGTCGGATACAAGAGGTGAGAAGCTAAGCGAACCCGATACCGGAGTCGAGTCGGCCGTGCCCGCCTCCGAACATGCTGTGGGAACCGAGGATGCCAATCTGTTGAGTGACGGAGTCTTGAACTGTGACATCTCCAGCATCCCGGATAATGACCCACTTGGGGGTACTCCCGGGATGTGAGTGTTTGGGGCGGTCGTTTCTGGTCGGAAACTAACCCGATTGCCCTACTCATCTGACATTCTGAATGAATATTTATTGTAAAACAGCGGCCTCATAGTTTCTTTAGCGCGTTCTCCAAATTAAAGTGTAAAGGAGTATGGAATGAAAACAAATGTCTTGTCGGGTATCTGGTTGGTATGCGTAATAGTTGCAGTTTCGGCGGCAGGTGCTCAGGAGAAGTGGAGTAGTGACTACCTGAGATTCATTGGACGTGAGACAGACGTATTCCACGGAGTTTCCATTGCCGGGGATGGATCTTCATACTTCGTGGGAGTTTCACTTCGATCCGGACGAGATGACAGGGATGCACTTGTTTACCGAGTGAACGCAGTAGGTGCGGATGAATGGGTACAGTACTACGGTGGAGAAAAGGATGATCATGCTTATGCTGTGGAAGCTACGGATGACGGCGGTTTCGTTGTCGCGGGGGTGACGTATTCCTTTGGTCATGACAAGGGAAGCATGTTTCTTATTAAAATAGACGCCGATGACCGGATGGAATGGTCACGTATCTACACCTTGCCGAACAGGCTCACCCCTCGTGGAATCATTGAGGACAAGGATGGCTACTTTCTAACAGTTGGTACATCACTGGGTGACGATGGGGACAAAGATGGGTTTGTGGCGGCGTTCAGCTCTCAGAATGGGCAACTGGTATGGTTTCGGGAGAAGGGTGGGGACAAGGATGATGAGTTATTTGCACTGATTCGATCAGACGACGGTGGTTTTCTAGCGGCGGGATACAGCGAATCCTCCGGTGCGGGAGGTGAAGACGGAATACTGATAAAGATGCACAGAAACGGGCAGACCGAATGGGATCGCTATTTCGGAAAAACTCTTGACGATCGTTTATTCGGAGTCTGTCAATCTTCCAATGGAGATTACTATTATGTCGCCGGTAAGCACACAGTTTCTGAAACTGAAGATATTCAGTCTTTTGTCGCAAAGGTGGATAAAGAAGGGAATTACGTTCTGCACAAGGATTTCGGTGGTCCATGTACCGATAGGGCAGCCGGGGTCTATAGCTGTGGAGCAAATCTACTTCTTCCGGTATCCACAAAGTCATATGGTACGAATGACAGGCACATCATGTTGCTGAAACTGGATTCGGCTCTCAGTACGATATCCTCGACTGAGCTGCCCGGCATAATTCCGGAAGAATGGCCGACAGTGGATGTCGATCCTGAGGGATCTGTTCGCGTCGCCGGGCAATTGATGGCAAACGATTTCGCTTCAATAGCTGTAACCGGGGGGAAATTTGTCACCCGGAATGGCGCAACCCCATCAAACATTTACCACATTTCCGAGCCCTTTACTTGTATACCCTCCCTGGAGACCGTGGGATTTCAAGACAATATCGGAGGCTTCTTTGTTGCAGGGGATGAAGATGATGAAGCTCTCCTGGCTTTTCCATCAGGAGGGTGGGATAGTATGGCCGTTATTACTTCTCCTCAGTTCGATGCAATGCGCGACAGTGTTCTATGGGTACGGTGGTCGGTTAAATATCCGAATGAGGTGGGTTCCAGTTGGAGGGAAAACAATAAAACCTGGGTATCGCTTTGTGATTCAGAGGGCGAAAAGCTGTATACCGTGGGTTACAAGCCGAATCGGATTCAGGATTTGCATACTAGTCCCGACCTGTGGCTAACGCGCAATGATGGAAGCCCCTCTGCGTGCACTATCGCAGAAGCAAAAACACATCGAAAAGGCCACTATGGTGAAGGGGCTGAATTCGTCGTATTTGAGATGAGAATCGGAAACGATGGTACTATTTCAGTTGCCTGCGATATGAATGACGGTGAGGGTAAGAAAACGTACATTGAAGCTCACGATGCTTCATACGATCATTTCTCATCGCTTCATGTGCAGTATAAAACAGGCAAGCCGGGAGAAGGACACTATTCTCTGGTTTTTGATGAACTCTCTGTGGTATCGGTGAATGTGAAACAATAGAGCAGGTATATGGTTGTCCTTATCTTGCATGCATGTTCCTTTCAAGATCTCCGCATGCAAGAGATCAACCGTCACTCCGTTGAACTCGGGGTGGCGGTTGATTGTGGGTATCGGTTTATGCGTACCTTTTATCTGTTGAGAGTCCCGAAAACCGTTACTGCCTACCTTTCGATTCTTGTCAATGCACTAAAAACACCGCCTTCATACAGCGCCATAATCCCGTTTCCCCGCCAATCCGCCGAGATTATGAAGCCGGAGGAACTCTTTGCGAGTCCTGTTTGCTTGCCATACGAATAGCGAGGTGCTGTAAACGATACCGGCCATGCAACAAGGAGAAATGCTCCATTCTTTTCACCGCTTGATGCCTGAATCCAATGACCGTTTTCCGTTGCACCTTCCCAGTAAGAATGATATGCCTGAGAAACTACTTCCCAGTCGCTGTATCCTTGTGGTACCGACACCTCGAATTCGTGCTGAGCAGCATATCCCTCTGTAAGCTGAGTGATTCGTGGAAAGCCATGGGAATCGCCTCTGCCAAGCAACCACTGCCTCAAAATCCTGTTTCAAGTTTCTGTACGAGTAATATCATATGGAAGATGCTTCTGATCAACTTCATCGTTGCCGGCGCCGATATGCGCAATGAGAATCGGGTTTCGGAGCAGAATTGATAATCTCTGAAGGTCGGCATCGCTGAGCGCGTCGGGACAGATTCCAAGATGTGAAACTGTACTGTTTTGAGGAATATGGTGCGTCGTTCCGGCCGACCCCACTTCAAAATCCACCGACGAGGGCGTGTGTGACGGATATGTGCCGGAAAAATTGAAGCAGGAAGGGTATTCCAGAGCATTCCGCCCATCGATCCAGCATCGAACCGACTGCTCAATCAGATCGAACCGAAAAACAACCGTCAGGGGATTGGAAAAGTCCAGATCCAACTGAGCATCACTGAGGTTCACCCGGAGAATGAAGCAGTCACCGTTACCGACTCGAATGATTAAGCGGCCCCCGCCCGTAGTCGTCGAGATACGCCCCTACTGTGCCTTCCAATGAAGTGCCGTGAATGGCAATTGCCTGAATCCCCGAGACGGCTGTCGGCAATTCCGGTGTGTCTATTGCAAAGCACATTGAGAAGCTCCGGACGTTATGTAAATCCGGTATCGCCCCTATTGATATCCCGCTCACACCGTCGAATCGTGTCTGGATACCGTAGAAACCGCCGCCAGCCGTGGAAACCCCTTCGCCCAGGTGTCCGTGGAGGTCCGAGATCGCATTAAGCCACTGCTGCTCATCAGTCGTTCCGGTCCAGAGCTGAGTGAACCCAAATGCCTGCAGCGTGGGAACAATGGGAACGTTTATGTCCAGATTAGGGCTGGGCGTGCTATGTCTTGCCATCCGACCACCTCTGATTCAAGTTGATTAGGGTGAACTGTTTTGGAATTCATTCAGTTCTGTAAGTCTGGGTGTATTCCCAGCACGACAACGAATAGACAAGAGATGCTTCGTCCCGAGGGCGAACGGTCTCGAAAAGGATCATTATGGCACGTTTCGCGTTTTCAATCTTGCGTCAATTACGGTACTACGGAACCGGCGCCAATGTTTGCCCTTCGTTCCCACGGATCGACAACCGGAGAGTCGGTGTAGGGACACCCGGGCAAACCACTGGTTACGGAGTTGAAGTCGCCGACTCCTGCGCATGGCGATGCGGGTGCCAGGGAAAAGATGGTATCGATAGCGGATACGAACATGGGGTCGCCGGTAAGCAGAGCGGCTGTGTCTGCGTCGTCAAAATCGGTGGGGAGGTAAGGCAATATCGAACCGAAAGATTCTCGAAATCATTCAAAGAAAAATCAGAATACTCATTCTCGGCAATGATGCTATTCACGATAACTAGTGCCTGTCCTGACGTGTTTGCCGGCGAATCCGCACGAGCAGTCTTCCGGCCGGTGAGAAGGCTAACGTGCCATGAACTGGAAATTTTGCGTGTTCCGATATAACTACTCCCCGCGCTTTGTCATGGAAGGGTATGGGAGCATTTGAGTGTAAAAGAGACGCGGAAACTGCGGCGACCAGGAACTCACCAACGGAATTCGTATGGGTGATTATCCCCGTTCCGACGACCTCCACTCTGCCGTGAGACAACGGGCGACCGTAGACATCTATGACCTTTCCATCGATGTACGGTTCCGACATTATACCTAGCTAGTGCCATTGTAAGGGTAATCCAGATAGAATAGGAGACATGCTGAGAAAAGCCCTTCATTGCGCAGTATCGTTGTTGCATCTTCCGAACTACCTCCAAGACTATTCTAAATGGGAAACCGGTTCATGACAATGAAGTGCCTCGCTTATACTGATGTTTTGGTACTATTGACGGGAACGTCCGCCAACGCAACAAGGCAGGCCGACAAACGCTATTCCAATAAACCAGTGCCTGATTATTGAAAAACGATTGTATTTGGATTCGATTTTGGTCTTTTTGCATCTTGCCGGATGTACCCATCGATGTCTTCTGCGTGGCTTTTGCATCGGAAAAACATCTACATCCAGTGGGATCTCGGCGATGATTGTAACAAGACTTTCAACCTGATGTGAAAGACGGATCTGAGTAATCCTGATTCGGGAACACCCTTTTGCTCTGTTCGACTGTGGTTAGCTTCTGAGGAAGAGGTGACGGAACAAGGCGAGCTTGTCCCTGAAAGTCTTTCTTTTTGCATAACACGTTGCAAGACAACTTTTCGACACCCTTTGAGCATCCAGCATCATATCAATCGAAAGTAAGCCTTTTTCATGCATGCAAAAGGGGATGCCGATCCACTACTTCATCATAGATGCTTTCAAGGACGGCCGTTTGACGACTAATATTAAAACGGTCAAGTGCCCGCCTTCTACCGACCGCGCTTAGGTACTCGTAAAGCGAATGGTCTTTCGTTAATCTCATAATCATTTGTGACAGTTCCCTCCAATCACCATTCCTGATCAGATACCTGCCGAGTTCTTCACCCAGCGCCTCGCGCGTTCCCGGAATATCGAAAAGGGCACATGGTACTCCCGAAGCCATTGCTTCCATCACGCAGGTCGGAAGCCCTTCCCACTTGCTGGGAACGCTGAGAATATGAGATCCTCTCATCCACACTGCAACATCCGAAGGTGGTAACGAACCCAAGAATTGATATTCGCGAAGAGTTCTCGAAGACAATCTTTCCAGCGAGCCCCTATCCGGGCCGTCGCCAATAATGATCAGTTTCAGCTCTGGAAAGATTTCTTGAACCGGCTGCATTGCCTGAATCAACTGCCGACACCCCTTGTAATCCACCAGCCTCCCAACAAAAAGCACATAGCTATTGGGTTTTGGCTTGGTGGCGGGGTAGAATGCATCGGTATCGATACCTATGTGGTGTACTGTGATTCTGTCCTCGGGGTATCCTTGCCTGAGCAGACCTCTCTTGCACATTTCTGAAACCGCAATAAAACGGTCGGCTTCCTTAATGAGCCGATCCCGACGGCGGAGATAAAGGTGTTGGGTAGGATTTGGTTGTCCTCTTCTCCATCGATCGTCCTGGTAGGCATCAAGCCCGTGAAATGTCACTATCATCGGCTTACCTATTTGAGCATGAATTGGTAAAAAGAGAGTGGCATCTTTTCCGAAATGCACATGAATCAGGCTCGGCTTCTTATCTAGAATAGAATCAACGAGGGATGGTGCATACCCGAAGACTTTATACTGCAGTTCCAGGATTTTTCCCGGTATGTTCCCCGGGTTTATTACATGGCATTCCAAGTTCCCTGTATCGAGGCCATTAACTCTTCGTGAGCCAACCAAAAAAGGCCGGTATCGCCGCAAGAAGAGAACCTGATTCTTTACGAATGTCTCTGATACGGGGAGAATCCGATCACGAACAATACAGACGCATCGTGGATGCTCCGATTCATTTTTGCAATTCATGCGATTCTTTCGGTATGTTTGACCACAGCCTGGAGGTAAACGTTATCGGAACGTTTACACTGCATCCTGGCGAGGCCCAGCAAAAAAGGGAATGCTTCATTCAAGCCAATCCGACAAATCCGTCTCGAGTATCTTCTCCAATTCTTGAATATCGTCCTTGTAGTATTCTCTCAGCTCGTTTCGAATGCTTGTCGGCAGATCTGGTGCCGGGCCAAGATTGCGTTTGACGAGAAGTAACCTCAGTTCACGAAGCCATGCCGGTGACATTCTTCTGAACGTTCGTCGAAGGGCTTGGTTGATCAAGAGGCGATTCACCGTTGAACTTCTTGGGGTGCCGCCAGGGTTGTGTGCCACTGAGAAGTCGGGCGTGAAGGTCGGGTCGACATCAAGAAACTGGTACAGCTCCCGCATCATCCCAGCCGGGTCGCTCTTCAAATTTTCATATCGAAAAAACCGGAAATTTTTTCGAGGGAATTCTTTGAGAAAAGGCCTAAGATTGTGGGCATACCTTCCCACCTGAACAAAGTGGGAATTCCATTGCATTGCATCATTTAGTCCCCCCTTATACTCTCCGTATCTTCTGCCCATAAGATAATCGGAATACGCGCGATCCACCGGGTCGCGCAAAATTGCCACAAATTTGGCTGAAGGGTTTTGCTCCTTTATCCTTCGGGCAGTTTGGGGCGTCTCCAGGTACAATGGAGATGCCTCGCCGCAAACCCGAGCGTCTCCGGCTTCTGCGAACAAGCTCTGATACTGCTGCAGAGATTTTATCGGGAACTTGGCTTCATCGATATTCTTCACAGGTGATGAAAACCTCTTGGATGGTCGTGCGAAGAAATTAGTTTCCTTAATTGGACTCATGAATATGTGCGGATGCTGATTACAGTAGTGGTACAGAGAAGTTGTGCCGGCCTTTGCAGCACCAATTACAAATAGCTGTGGGAATGGACTCCTATTCTCAGCTTCGGACTTCGACATCGGAATTGTCTGCTTACCTGTAGACATCATAATTTGCCGGAGAGTATTTGTTAGGTCGGCTCTGCGGCTCTTCGCCGGGACAACCGCTGTCGATCGGAAGGGTACATTTACACAAAAGTAAAAGTAACGGACCGATCTTCCCTTATCACTTTCCTGTAAATTCTCACCAAAAATAACTAGGGCCAAGACCGAATACCACGAGAATTCCATTCGGAATACGTTCTATTCCTGTTAGGAACAATGCTTATATGGGAAGAGTGAGTATAGAGAAAAAACATGGGGCGGACCACAGTCGGGTGATGGCAAGTTGTGACCATGCAGACAATAAATAGATAGGAACATCAGAACGGATTCGGTCGGCTCACCAAAAACATATCATCTGCTAATATGGTTCTAATTTTATGGTACGATTTTCTATCACAACCTGAATGGATCGACTGAGGTGCACATAATTTTACAAGATGATTTCGGCAGGCTCATGAATACAAAAATACGTAGCATACTTTGGGATGTATTCAAGATTAGTGATCTTGTGCTGGGTTTAGGTTGCTTTCTTGTATCCCTGGGGCTCGTTGAATACAGCGAAGGCACATCTTCTCTGCGTACCTTACTTACGAAGAACGTTTCTGTTGAGGATATGCTAACTGTGTTCGTCTTCCTTCTTTCCTGGCACTACACCTTTGTTGCGTACGGTCTGTACCATAACAAACGCCTTACGTCCGTCAAATCCGAACTCATCGATGCGTTGAAGGCGAGTGCCACATGTTCGGCTATTGTTTATGTTATCATGCTGTTACAACAAAAGCCTTTCGCAACACCGCAGATAGGCATCTCGTTCTTCATTACCTTTAGTATGGCCCTTCTGGGTAGCAGGACGATTGTGCGCGGGATCCAACGTATACTCCACAAGCACAATCGAAATATTCGATGGGTGTTGATTATTGGTACCAATGAACGGGCGTGTGATTTTGCGCAACGTATCGAGGGCAATAAATTGCTCGGGTATTGCCTGAAGGGATTCGCAGATGACGAATGGAAGAGGGCGGAAGGCTTTCGCGCAGGGGGGCGACGGACAGTTTGTTCCTTGGATGAAGTGTTCGGATACTTACGAGAACACGTGGTGGATGAGGTATTCGTAGCACTACCTCTCAGGTCATACTATTCCTGGCTCGAAAAGCTCCTACTACAATGCGAGCTTCAGGGGATAAGTGTTCGGTATGAACCAGCATTTTTTAGTTCCGTGAAGTTCAGTACCGAATCGCACCTGATCGGCAACATCGCCACCGTCTTCCATCAAACCAAAACGATCGATGGATGGGCATCCATTGCCAAACGTCTTCTGGATTTGACAGTCGCGACGATACTTCTTCTATTGCTTTCACCCATTTTATTGATTACTGCCGCCGCAATCAAGACTTCTTCGCATGGACCGATACTTTTCTCTCAAAAGCGAATAGGCCTCAATAGACGCATCTTCAAAATGTACAAATTCAGAACAATGATTCCCGGCGCCGAGGGTATGCTGAAAAGCCTGGAGGCGTGCAATGACGTCACGGGGCCGGTATTCAAGATGAAAGAGGATCCGAGGGTAACAAAAATCGGCAGAATCCTCAGACGAACAAGTATTGATGAATTACCCCAATTGATAAATGTATTACGGGGTGAAATGAGTCTCATTGGTCCCCGTCCACTTCCATTGCGTGATTACAACGGTTTCGAAAATGATGCATTCAGGAGGCGGCTGTCTGTAAAACCCGGGATATCCTGCATTTGGCAGATAAGTGGTCGCAGCAATGTTTCGTTTGAAAGATGGATGGAAATGGATCTCACCTATATAGACAAGTGGTCGCTGGCTCTTGATCTCAGGATACTTTTCCAGACAGCCTTGACCGTTGTCCGGGGTACCGGCGCGGTATGATTCGAGTTCAATTGCCGATTGGCAAAAAGTATGGAATTCGAGGTGCGTGCGAAGGTATCCCTTTCATGCGGTACGGTAGTCCTAGTGTGAGTAATTCACCTCCAGGCATTCTCTCAGGTAATTTCGTTCTCGTACGTTGAGCGTATCAATCTAAGTATAAGAGAAAACACTGTGGCATCACTTACCGGTTTTTTTGATAAGCTTTCACAAAAGCGGAAGCATGATTTCGCTGCTTTAGAAGTAACATACCGTTGTAATCTTAGATGCAGGACATGTGGTCTGCGTCGAGACTCTCACCGAGGTATCGAGCAGGAACTGACTACCGAAGAATGGTTCGGCGTTATCGATCAGCTTCTGGGCGTTGGGAAGAGGCGTTTTGCGATCATAGGAGCAGAACCGCTCATGCGGAAGGATACCCCCCAAATAATCGAATATATCAAACGGTCAGGGAATAGCTGCATACTGACCACAAACGGCATGTTGCTGACTGAAGAAACTGCCAAACGGATAGTACAATCGGGAGTGGACGGGATTACCCTCTCCATGGACGGACCTCCCGACTTGCATAACAGCATCAGAAGAGGACACACCGCCCATGAGAATCTCACCCAGGGGATAGAAAACCTGGTCAGGCATCGGGGCAGGTTTGGAGATAGACGAAAACCTCAATTGAGAATTCATACCACCATATCCAGTCTGAATGTTAAAGCATTGCATCAAGTATTTCGTATTGCGAAAGGCATGAATGTCGATGAACTGCACCTTAATTATATCTCGGAGACTTCAAACGAAAGCGTGACATCCGCAATGTTTGGGGGAAGGGCAATTGCCAACCGCAGGTTTGTGCCCGAAGAAGGGTCCTTGCTGCTGAAACCGGACGAGGTGAAAACACTCAAGGAAACGCTAAGCAGAATGAAGAAGGAGTGTAACTCTTTTCCGATCAGAGCGACCGTGATATCTCGATTGAAGGAGAGGGACTTCTTACATGGTGTTTACCCTATCAAAAGGTGCCATATTGTCAGAGATCGAATGGTCATTACACCATATGGAGATGTCATTCCTTGCTCTCACTTCAGCTATTCCTACGGTTCACTTAGATCTGAATCCGCAAGGGAAATACTCTCCGGAGAGAAACGAAAAATGTTTATCTCGCGTTTGGACAAAGAGTTGTTTGAGGTATGCCGGAGTTGTTGCTATCATCAATACAACCTTTCAACTTTTCAGTACATCAAGATGGGGGTAGGGCTGAATCTTTAATCCTGCTTACACTAAGGGATTCCGGGATAACGAACACTGTCTAACTCTCGCGGATGGGTGTCGTGAAGTGTGAACATTCCGTTGTTGTTCAGGTACATCATAAGAGGGATGGTGAGGCATTGACCTTTTTTGAGAATCACAAAGCCGCAACACTTGTCGTGATCAACATGATTTTACTGTTTGTGGTGATTGGGGTAATTGAAACAGTACTGGGCATGGCTGAAGGCGAGGCTGTATTCGGTGAGAAACGGTACATTGAACTGCGTGAGTATCCTCCATTAAGGACACTCCGTCTCAGTCCACCAGAGGAATACATGACACAAACGGACAATCTGCGTAAGAAGGTATACAAACTGAGGATAGACGAAAACGGGTTCATCATGCCTTCAAGTACACACTCCAGCCCCGATTACGTAATTGCGTTTCTGGGCGGGTCTACAACTGAATGTGGATTTGTATCTGAACAGTTCAGGTTCCATGTCGTGGTTGGACAGTTGTTGAGCAAGTCGAGACGAAAAGTGAATACAATCAATGCGGCATATTCGGGAAATACAACGCTTCACTCCTTGAACACATTGGTGAACAAGGTGTTACCCGTCGGTCCGGATATGGCGGTTTTGCTTCAAAACTGGAACGATCTCATAGTCCTCCTCTATACCGATTCTTACTGGAGCGAGGCACGGGGGACAGTCCATTCACTAAAGGAAATGCGTTCCCCAACTGGATTGATAAAGAGTGCGATGAAGCTTGTGGTGCCAAACATAAGCCTAAGGCTGAGGGCCATTCTGAGCCGAGAAACACCGGATGAGTTTGCTGCCGCCCGTGGAAAACCTGTTAATATAGACAAAACTATGTTGGAACAGGAATACACCAAGCTTCTTCGCACGTTTATCGCCGTCTGTCGAAGCAACGGAATTGAGCCTGTTCTGATGACACAGGCTACCCGTCTGTCGCCGATGCCGGATGCCTTTACGAGGGAGTATATGAAACGTTTGCAGACAGTAGGGTTGAGTATGGAAGCATTTTACGATTTGCACAAAAGATTCAACGAAATTGTCCGAACAGAAAGCAAGATGAACAATATCGTCTGTGTGGATCTTGAGAGACATGTCCCCCCCAGAAAAGGTTACTTTTACGACATAATGCATTTGAATGATTCCGGCTCGCTGCTGGCAGGGCAGATAATTGTCCGGGATCTTGAAGAATCCGGGGTTCTGAATTTGTGTCTGGATGAGTACAAGGGGGTTGTCCGGTGAGGGGCGCTTACAAGTTGTTCAAAAGGATAGGACCGGTATCTACCGAGCAGGCCAAAGATTCAGCTCTCGCACTTGTACTTTTGAGTCTTCTTCTTGCCATGATGGTTAAAGAAAAGACTTTCCTTTGGAGTGCTACGATAATTCTGGTGCTTGCGATGGGGGCTCCTGTGGTGTTCAAACCATTCGCTGTCTTGTGGTTCGGATTGTCGCGGTTGCTTGGGGAGGTCGTATCAAGGATTCTCCTTTCGGTCATTTTCATGCTGATCATTACACCAATTGGACTAATGAGAAGACTTTTCGGCGAAGATCCGTTGCGAGAACGGTTTGACAGGAAGCATGTACATTCATTCTTCATCGACAGGAACAAGCTTTTTGAAATCGATGACCTGCGTAACCCTTATTGAGGTTGAAATATGGAAACCATTCGCGATCTGTGGAACTTCCTGAGAGTGAGAAAAAAATACTGGTTAATCCCAGCCGTCGTCTCGCTACTCCTTATCGGTAGCTTATTGTTTTTTGCCGGAGGAAGTGCGCTGGCCCCTTTTATCTATACTATATTCTAACAGGGAGATCTTGTCCGGCGGTCATGTAGGCTAATCCGAGAAGGTGGCAAACGATGAGTGTAGCTTATGGAAGCAAGAGGCCATTCGATCAGGTAAGAATACGTGTTCAAGGCGTTGCTCGCTTCAAGTTCGATACTAAAATGATTTGCAATCAGGCCTGATTTGGCCTTGGAGAATACCGCAGAACTATGTCAGAGTCCATTTTAGGAATATCCGCATACTATCACGACAGCGCAGCCACGCTTCTGGTGGATGGGGAGATTATAGCCGCGGCGCACGAGGAACGGTTTAGTCGTAAGAAGCACGACGCCGGATTCCCTCTACGGTCGGTAGAATATGTTCTCCGGGAGGCCGGCTTGGGGATTGAAGACCTCACTGCCGTAGCGTTCTATGATAAGCCCTATTTGAAATTCGAACGTCTGATGGAAACTTTTCATGCGACTGCCCCCGGATGTTACCCAAGCTTTCTCAAAGCTGCTCCGGTCTGGATTAAGGAGAAGCTGTTTACAAAGCAAAACATTCAGAGAAAGCTTGTATCAGTGGCCAACAAAGGGGGGAGGGTTCCTCCTCTGTTTTTCCCCGAGCATCATTTGTCACACGCTGCGGGCGCATTCTATCCCTCTCCATTCGATTCGGCAGCCATATTGACGATTGACGGCGTCGGAGAGTGGTCAACCACCACGATTGGAAAAGGAGATTCAGAGGGGCTCACTATTCTAAAGGAATTGCACTTTCCTCATTCGCTGGGTTTGTTGTATTCTGCGTTCACCTATTACTGCGGATTTAGGGTGAATAGCGGAGAATACAAATTGATGGGACTTGCTCCGTACGGCTCACCGGGTCAGGCTGACGAATACGAGAGGAAAATCAGGGAAGAACTGGTGTGTCTGGCTGAAGATGGAAGTGTAGGACTGAATATGTCCTATTTTGCTTTCACAACGGGACTTCGAATGTGTCGTGATAAAAAATGGAACAAATTGTTTGGAATCTCAAAAAGGAGTCCCGAAACTGAAATTTCTCAAAAATACATGGATCTGGCCCTTGCTATTCAGAGGTTTACGGAGGAAGCCGTTCTTAGACTCGCAAGAACTGCAAGGGAACTCACCGGTATGAAGAATTGCGTATTGGCCGGCGGAGTTGCACTCAACTGCGTAGCAAATGGGAAATTGCTGCGGTCGGGTATTTTTGAGGACATTTGGATACAGCCTGCCGCCGGGGATGCCGGAGGTGCTCTGGGAGCCGCATACGCCGTCTCGTGCATTGGATTTAGGCGAAATCGCTTTCCGTGCGACGGCAAGTATGACCGCATGAAAGGAGCATACCTTGGGCCGGAATACACTGAAAGAGACATTAAGAACGCCTTACGAAGGTATGATGCGCCATTTCGGAGCTTTGGGGGGTTCGATGAACTGTGCACTAACGTCGTATCACTTCTCGAGAAAGGATGCGTTGTAGGGTGGTTCCAGGGAAGAATGGAGTGGGGGCCTCGGGCTTTAGGTAATCGCAGCATCCTGGGAGACCCTCGACACCCGGAGATGCAAAAGAAACTGAACCTGAAGATTAAATACCGTGAGGGATTTCGACCATTTGCACCTGCTGTATTGGCCCAGGATGCTTCCACCTACTTCAATACTATAGAAACCTCTCCATACATGCAGTATGTGGCTAGCGTTAAGGAAGAGGTGCGAAATGAGCTTCCCCGGAATTATGAAAATCTCAGCATGCTTGAACGCTTATACGTCATTCGATCCAGTGTTCCTGCTGTAACTCATGTAGATTTCACCGCGCGATTACAGACTGTCCATAAAGAAACAAATGAGAGATTTTACCGGCTGCTTGAGATTTTCAAAGAGCACAGTGGATGCCCTGTACTAGTGAACACCAGTTTCAATGTGCGTGGAGAGCCAATAGTCTGCACGCCGGAGGACGCGTACAGATGTTTTATGCGAACTGAGATGGATTTTGTGGTGTTGGGGAATTGTTTGCTGTCTAAATCCGACCAGTCTGTCTTGGAAAACGATAACTGGTGGCAAGATGAATTTGTCCTGGACTGATCAATACCATCACGCCTCTTGGAAAGCGGGAGTAGCGGTAAGTGCAAGCTTGAACGAAGGTCGGCCGTCTAAGGACGAAAATCGCAGATAGGGCTCAGAGAGATTCCCTAAAGCATAAGGCATTATGCGACAGATGAGTGAACTGTCAGGCATAGGAACCCTGCTTACCGGGGGGAAGGGGGCTGGAAAACTACCCTGGCGGGAGCGCTGTACCACAGATCCGCCTCTGGGGATAAACAATTGTCAGGAAAAATGCATGGATTGAATGGCGGCAAACACATTTCTTGCAATGGGGTAACCGTTCTCTAATAACCTCGATGGATTTTTCATAGCTAATGGCTAAAACACCAAGTAGAAAGCGAATTATGATGAAGAGTTCACATTATATTCTTTTGATTGTGGTTGTCGTTCTATGCAGCTGTGCTGGAAACAGAATCATCAGGAGAGAGCGAGTATTCGACAAATCAATTCCAAGACAATCCCGGGACTACCGTTTAGGCCCGTCTGATGAAATCACTATTATCTTCTCGTCGGTGAATAGTAATGGTGAACAGACGTATTTGCTTGAGCCTGGAGACAGAATAGGCGTATCGTTCTATTCGAATCCGGAACTCAATCGCACCGTTACCATACTTCCAGACGGAAAAATTCATCTCCCTCCGGTAGGAGAAATCCCGGCAGCGGGGAAATCAGCGTCGGCGCTGGCGAAGGACGTTACCGAATCATTTCGAGAGACCATTCACGATCCTTTGACTTTCATAAATCCCATTGAGGTGAAACAGAAGACTGGGGAGTTCATCGGAATTGTTGAGGAAATGGGAAGCAATCGGACGACTGTTACGGTGTCACCTGATGGAACGCTTTTCCTTCCATTTCTCGACACAATCAATGCCGCCGGGGCGAGATTTGCATCAATCCGGGATACTATAGGCTCGCTTTATCGAGAGGGGTTTTCGGAAATTGACGTATCCGTAATGTTAACTAAAACCCGAAATAATTCGGTTTACGTACTGGGAGAGGTGCAAAATCCCGGTGTGTACTCCATAGATGAGGCTATGACGATTCTACGTGTGCTGGCAAGTGCCGAATTGAAAATGGAGAGCGCCAGGCTGGGCTCGGTCGTGGTATTATCGCGCACCGACGATGGTCGGCCGATTCGCCGAGTGGTGAATGTCGGGAAGTTGCTCGCATTTGGGAATGTTGACAAAGACCTGCAATTGAACCAGTATGATGTTGTCTATGTCCCGAAATCAGGAATTAGCAAAGCAAATCAGTTCGTTGATCAGTACATTAATGGTATCGTTCCTGATTTTCTTCATTTCACTTTTGGAACGGAAGCTTTCAGAGTAAACGAGAACTAGATCCAAGGAATCTGTATGATACACAAGAACGTCCGTACACCGCGCGATTTCATACGAATATGGTTTTCCTGGCAGAAACAGGCCCTCCTCTTGGCGGTGGGGTTATTGTCGCTCATCATTATGCTAAGCTTTCTTGCCGAACCGAGGTATACCAGTACGGCCAAAGTCATTGTTCTTCCAAGAACAAGCGAAGGGCTGGTGATTACTTCCGGAACTGATGAAAAGCATATAAGCCGAGTAACCATCGAGGATGTCAATACTGAAGTCGAGTTGATGGAATGTGACGACTTGCTGAAAGAAGTAGTGCAATCTTACGATGAGCGTTTTCAGAACTTCCTTACCAATGTATCATCGCCTTCGTTCATACGTTCACTTGTTCGTCTGCCCGTGACCCTAGTGTCTGAAACCGGTCGACAGCTCGGATTAACCAGACCCCTCAGTCCAATCGACCGTAAGGTACAGATGTTGAGGAAGGCTTTGGGAATCAAGACCAAAGCAGCCTCAAATATGATCCAGTTATCGCTGACCACATCCAACGCAGAATCGGCGGCGGATGTCTTAAATCGCTTTTTGGAAACCTATCTCGAATACCACGGTAGAATTTTCACCATAGAGAAAGGTGAGGAGTTCTTCGAATCGCAAGCTACTTCGTTTCTTGCTCGCTTAGATACATCTGAACAGAAGCTAAGTGAGTATCAGAACGAGTATAGCATCGTAGACCTCGAAATAGAGAATGCAAGGAATTTCGAAAACCTTACGGGGCTTGAGAAGGAGCTGAAGCGGCTACAAGTCGAAGCCGAGCAGGCTCGGAGTAGAGCTGCGCTTTTTCGCGAAGCCCTGGATGGTGAAAGTGAACTGGCTATAACTGAGAGCATGCGGACGATACCTTCACTCATTGAGATCGAACGGGCCTTGGTCCCGTTACTGATAGAGAAAAGTCGCGTGACGGCAAGTTACAAGCCAACGAGCAGGGAATACCAGGACATCGTTCGTCGAGTTGATGCAATAAATGCGGAGCGAGATAAAGAAAT
The DNA here is from genome assembly GCA_964346405.1 of uncultured Fibrobacterota bacterium. Taxonomy (GTDB): domain Bacteria; phylum Fibrobacterota; class Chitinivibrionia; order Chitinivibrionales; family CAYFVL01; genus CAYFVL01. The sequence goes on along the minus strand of CAYFVL010000003.1, from coordinate 17,099 downwards.
CGAAAAGGCTCTGCAGACCGAGTCGATTGAGCTGAGAAACCTGAATGCGCGCGAAATGGCACTATCGAGCAGGATCGAAGAGATGCGGCGAAAAGTACTCGAAGACAATCGAACTTGGGTGGGCATAAAGAATGTGCTACGATCCGTGGATCTTCAGGCGAAAAACTATATGCTATATGCCGAGAAGACCGAGGATGCACGCATAAATGCAGAGAAAATGCGTCGCAACCTGTCGAATGTCAGCGTTGCCGATTATGCGGATGTGACCGCGAACCCGTCCTCTCCGAAAAGGGGAAGGAGCCTCTTGCTTGGTCTCATTCTTGCCGTAATCGCCGCGCTATCTACCCCTTTTATACTTGAGATGTTTGATACTCGTTTGAAGACGGCTTCCGACATTGAAACTGTCCTTCGTGTTCCGGTGCTCTGCAGTATTCGTGAGAGAAGTGAATAGTCGCTGGTCAAAACTGCAACGAGTACGTATCTGGTAGATATAGGGAACAGTTTTGAATTCGAAAACTGAACAGAAACCTTAGTACAAAAGGGGCCGATGCGATGAAACTCAATGCGGGGGAAAGGAATGGTGTCAGCTTGAACAATGGGATGAATATGAGCCCTCGACAATCGGGAACGGCAGTGTACGAGACCACTGGAGAATTCGGGTTTCTCATGCAACAGTTGGCGGCAATGCACCAGGAAAATGGATATCGATCGTTTGCTTTCTTAGGTGCAGAAACGAATCAGGGAGTTACCTCCGTATTGAAAGGCCTGAGGGATTTCGGTACGCTCGTAAACAGTGATTCACCTACCTTGATGATTGATGCCAACTTCGTAGATCCGCAACTCCATGAGGTATTCTACTGCGCTCGCACTCCCGGTCTGGCCGATGTATTGGCCGGTGAAGAACAATTCGATGCCTCTGTAATAGCGGATCGGGAGTCTCAAACCGGCATTCTGCCGGCAGGATACACCAAGTCGAGACCGGTGTTTAGCTACTCTGGGATAAAAGAGTTAATGAAACTCGCTCGAGATAAGTATGACTACATTTTCATAGATTTAGCTCCGCTGTCACTTCAACCGGAATCCCTTGCCTTCTGTCGGGAAAGCGACTGCGTAATTCTGATAGTGGCTTCGGAGTGCCTTCATGCCAGAGCTGTTGAACGGGTCAATAGCATGCTGACGAGCTACGGGTGTTCGGTAGGCGGTATTGTGCTGAACCGGTATCGACACGTGGTACCGCAATGGCTCTACTGATTCGGTTGCAAAATCTGCCGAGAAGGGTTCTGCCGAATTGTGTGCATTGACAGTACAACGAAGCTCCCGGACTGTGTTCGCCCCCTGTGTGCGAGCGATATACGATTGTTACCGCTATTGGAACAGGATGTTTGGGGACACAGGTCATCAGTGGCCCTATGGGAGTGGAAATACGGAACACAGAGCAATGGGACAGGCTTCACCATAACGGATGATGTTGGTGATTTGCAGGCGTTTTCGGGCTACTGGCCGAAGAAGATAGTTACAGGTTCGGATGAAATCTCCGGGATGAATGCTATTGATCTTATGGTGCGACCAAAGGCGCGCGGACGTATCTACCACAATCTTGCCGAGATATCTAAGGAACTGTCTCGGTCTACGTTCGTATACGGGTTTGCCAATGATCTCTCTGTACAGTATCACAGAAAGTTATTCAGTGAGTCAACGAGGATACAGTTTCTTGAGAGGCCTGTTCGAAAAATGATAAGCTTTCTTGATCCTCTGAAGGCCGCCGGTAAACTATCAAGGGTAATGGCGCCTGCTCGATATACATATAGAATTGCAATGGGTAGACTGTTAAAAGCTGCACAGGACGGTTTCGAAGTTGTGCGTGTTGTGGAAGTGGATGAATCATTCAATGATTTGTGGGCGGCTGTAAAGAATATGTTCAGCTACGTTCATCGCAGGGATGCGGAATATGTGGCGTGGAGATTCCTGGACAGGAAAATTGCCGGACATCAGGTCTGGGGGGCATACCGCAACAGGAGGCTGGAAGGCTATATGGTCACGGCAATTAAGCCGTCAAAAACCGGCAGGGTAGGTCTACTCGTAGACTGGCTATGTCCTCCGAATGGACCTGTGTTTGGTGTTCTTCTGAATCAAGCAATGAGTTTTTTTTGGGTAAACGATGTCTGGAAATGTGAGTGCTGGTATTGCGCTCCCAGCAGGAGATGGTTTGCCGCGCTTACGGCCCGTCTGTTCCTGCCCTGGAAAACAGCAAAGACGTTTCTGGGTTTTTACGAGACAGATCTCTGCAGCGCGTCGAAAATAAATCCAAAGGAGATTTTCGTGACAATGGGCGACTCCGATCATCCGAATCCCGATCGCGTGTGCTATGCTTAAAATCGGTAGTGATTATATGATTCGCTCCGACGGTCTTAAGGACAGGTCGCCGCGAGCGACCGGCGTCCGTTCCTGGACAATCATGACTGGGATACTCATGATGTGCGTAGTGAGTGTTTCCGCAACACAACACGTGAGCACCAAGTGGGCTGTTTTGGCAAGCCTGGCTCCCCCTCTTGTATTAGCAATGCCGTTCATTGCTCATCGTAGAGGCGTCTTGGTGTACCTTTTCTTCCTCTTTGTTTGTTTTCCCATCAATTATCACCTTTTTTATCAGGAGTTGGACCTGTTTTTGCCGGTGAAAGGCATAACCTTAGATTTGTTTTTCGTACCCTTGTGCATATTGGGACTAACTCTTTTGGCAAAAACCGCAACGGGGAACGCGGAATTGCATATCTTCTCCTACCAAACGCTCGTAATTCTCGTAGCGCTTGTTCTTTCTGCTTTTGGGTTGTCAAAAAGCCTGCTCTCGCCGATTCATAATACCGGCATCTTCTATTCCGGCCTGATATGTATGGTGGTATACCTCATAATGAGCAATGTCTTGAATAGTAAGTGGGCGATACTGTTTGCCGTTGCCGGTTTAATGACGGCAACGGCTATACATGCGGGTTTTGCGTGCGCTCAGAACATAACGGGCACTTCCTTCGGGCTGAGATTTCTCGGAGAAGGCGAGAGCCAAATTACCACCAATGCGGGAGCAACTATCACTCGGTGGGGGGGCTTCTTTGGAGGTGTAAACGTTTTAGCCGCTTATCTTGGGCTTATGCTGCCCTTACATGTCTCTCTCCTCTTCGCTCCCGTTGCGAGACGACTAAAATTGGCAGTCGGCATATCCCTTCTTCTTGGGTTCTGCGCTGAAACGTTCACATTCTCACGGGCAGGTTGGGTATCCCTCGCTTTCTTTTCAATGGTCTCAATGTATTACTCAATTGCCAAAAGAACAAATCGAAAATTGTTTGCTGGTGTTTTCTCGATTGGGCTGGTGTTTGCTTTGAGTATGGGTGTTCTCCTGGCGCGACCGGATGTGCGCACTCGGCTGTTTCAGGGCGAGAATACCGCCATTTGTCGGTGGGCTCACGTCCAGATCGCCATGGGTATGATTGTAGACAATATCAGTATCGGCGTAGGTCCCGGTAACTACCTTCTCTATGCTCGACAATACGATTATACTCCTGTAACCATTTCTTATGGGTGGTTGTCACCTGTCCATAATGAATATCTTCTCCTTGCCGCCGAGCGCGGTGTCGTGATAGCCATACTCCTTGTTTTGCTTCTATTTGTAACACTGATCGGTTTGCAAAGGTCCATCCGTTCAAATGGAGTAATGGGTTATGTCGCTATTGGAATGTTTTCAGGGCTAAGTGCCTGGTCGTTGCATTGTGCCTTTGAATGGGGGAATGTATTCACCTCACCGCTCTTCTGGGCCTATATAGCTCTGTGCGTTTGCGTTACTCGCTTGTGCAGAACCTCAATTAGGGCCGACTCCGATACTATCCAGACAGAAGGTGATGTGTCCTCCTGAAACCAAACCATGCAAACCGGCTTTTGAGGGCAACACTACCGGGTCTACCGTCAAACTAGTGTTAAAGGAGCATTCCGTGAAGGGAAAAAAAACTGTTTCTCTCAAGCGTTGCTGCGCAAAGCGCATCTCGGACTCCAGTGAGGCGGAAGTCAGGAAATGAGCGTGATATGATAGCAGGCATTTTCCTCAATCGTGCCTCATGCTCAGGTAGGAGGGACCCTTGCATCTCGCCACAATGATTATTCGTAGCGCGGGGGTACTCACCGCGGCGGAGGTGCTGTCGAAAATGTTTTCGATTGCACTTACTTTTGTGGTAGCCAGACGATTGGGAGCGGAGAGCATGGGTGTTTGGGTGGTTCTTACCACAACAGGGGCGACCCTGAATATCATCCTTGTGTTCGGATTGAACAGGTACGTCATGCGGGAAGTTGGTAAGGATCCAGACAAAGCGGTTCCCCTCATGTCGGACATTTTCTACTTCAAAAACGTAATTGCAGGCATTCTTCTTCTCATGGTTGCTCTTGCGGCTATTTTCCTGGCAGGCACAAAGCTGAAGCAGGTGGGGGTGTTCATTGTATTTGGATCTACGCTATTCCATACGCACACTCTTTCCGCGTACTCAATGTTTCGCGCCCGGATGAACAGCATCCCGGAAGCGGTTGGTTTGAGTTCCTTTCGAGCTATAACGACTGTCTTCAGCATAATCATGCTCCTGAGGGGGTATGGAGTTGTTGCTCTTCTGTGGATCGAATTCATTGCTAGAGGAATTACATTTTGCTTCTCGTGGCTCCTCTTTTACCATCGTTTTGGCCTTCCATTATCCATTCCGGCTGCAGGAGCCTTCCGAAGGTTATTCCGTGGTTCGTGGAGATTGGCTTTAATACAACTTCTCATGTCGGTTCATCCGGTGATCAACGTTTTCATGCTGTCTGCCTTGGCTGGTGATGTGCAGGTTGGGTACTATAGCGCAGCAAATCGCTTATCGGCCTTCCTGATGCTCGTGGCCGGTGCTCTCAATGCAGTAGTATTCCCAGTATTAGCCCGTACGAAAAATGCTGACCCGAAACGGTTTCCTCTTATGTTCGGCATGTTCTACCGGTGCCACATTCTAATTTGTCTTCCTTTTTCTGCAGTGTTTGCATTTTTCTCAAGAATTATAGTCACGACTATTTACGGAGATGGATTCGTTGCCGGCAGCGCGGTTCTGGTGATTGCCTCCGGCATAGTTGTGATCAATTTTGCGGGGTGGGCAGTAGTTTCAGCAGCTCTTGCCGGTAATCGCGACGCCGCCAGCCTTGGTATTGGTACCGCAACGCTGCTTCTGAATACCGTCCTCAATTTCGTCCTGATCCCCAGATACGGCGCGGCAGGCGCAGCGTTCGCTTCATTCTGCGCCTACACAGGGTCTTTTTTGTTGCATGCTTTTGCACTTGGGCCTGAAGTAAGACGGGAGACCAGGCCGGTGAGGATTGCCTTTATGATCCTGCTTGGTGGATTCGGTGCATTTTTGTCTCTCCATTACGGCAGTCGAATCGGTATGTTAGCGTACCAGCGTGCTATTGCTGCATTCTGTTTGCTGTTCGTGGCTCTGGTCGGTAGCCGTGTCGTTTCTGTTAAGGATTTTCGATACCTGTATGAAATCCTGTCAAAACAGAAGCGAGGTATTCACAACGGTTCGTCCGGAGTTGGCCCCGAACAGTATTTGGGAGCGGAATCCTCGCCATGAAAGATCTAAAATGGAAAACAGCGATGGACGGCAGTCACCAAGTCGAACTCCGACCGTTTCCCTACCCATTCCGCGCTGCCCTGGCAATTTGTTCCGACATCGATCTCTGCGATAGATCTTTGTTCATGAAAATCCATGAATTTCTTAATGGGAATTTGGGACTGCCGGTATCCGATTCATTTTTCGGTTGTGGAATGGGACTTGCACAGCTTGCTCTGTTGAATGATAAGGGGACCGGACCGGGAAAGGACGCGGAGTTCATCATCCAGGGGCTACATGCTGGGCTTTTTGATTCGATCCATACCTGGGCAGACCTAAACCGGAAACAAGTGCCTGGCTCTGCTCTACGACGGATGGCTATGCGTGTTGTCGAGCTGCTCCTCGGCAATGATATTACCGTGAAAGTGTGGATAAACCATGGGGCCCCCTGTAACACACAGAACCTAATGTCTCGGCTATATCCCCATTATGGCGGCGACGTTGCAGAAAGTGAATACTATAGTGCCGACCTGTGCAGACTGCTGGGAATCCGGTACGTTTGCCCGGAGGACATTGTAACCTGGCCTCTGTCGGAACACAGAATTGGACGAATATGCGGACCTGTCCTACAGCATTTAGTACGAAATTGTGTAAAGAGAATGGTGGGTCGAAGCTATGCGGTTCGCCGTGCAGCCGGTCTAACGCATCTCAGTGTTCCGACTCGTTTGAGGGACGGTGGAATGATGTACACCGTGTCAAGGTATAATCCAGGTCCCAGAAAAGCCAGACATATGCCAACGAGGCACACGCTTCAATACTCACTTGGAAGAAACGTACTTGATCGTCTGGTTGCGTGTGGCGGGTACGGAGTGGTATACACACATTTAGGTATCCCACACCCGAAAGGGGAACAACTGTTTCCCCCGGAAGAAATGAAGGCTCTAAGGATGCTCAGCAAGGCGTATCATGAGGGAGTTGTCTGGGTTTGCCCAACTGCGAAACTTCTCAGGTACAATACGATTCGGCGGGGAATGAAATGGCGCGTATTAACTGACGACGATGGAGAAACAATTGAGATTATCGGATGCAGGAACGCGGGCGGCGATATAGTCCCCATGAAACCGGAAGACTGCTCGGGAATAAGTTTCATAACCGGCTCGCAGCAGCGAACTAAACTACTATTGCACGGAAAACTGATTAGGACGGATGAGTGTGAGATGCCGGGCCTCAAAAGAAAACATGTATCGGTGCCCATTGACCCCGCCCCTACGCTTTTCTGGAGTTGAAGCCGATTTCTTCCGATATAAAGAATGACCGGCATGAGACGGACACCAAGAAATTATGCCTTTGGAATCAGTATCCATAGCCATCGCAACCCGTAACCGATGCGGTCTACTAAAGAAGTTGCTGATGTCGGTTGAGCGGCAAACACGATTTCCCGATGAGGTCGTGGTTGTTGATGGGAATTCATCCGACGATACCAGACGTTATCTCACCACCTACAATGGTCCGCTTCGGCTCCGATATGTGTTTTTCGGCGGCATCGGGTTTGGCCGGACCAGGAATTGTGCGCTCCGAAATTGCCAATCGGATATCGTGGTATTTATTGACGACGATGCGGTGGCGGAGGTTAACTGGTTGGAAACTATTGTAAGTAGGTTCGCTGAATCACCCAAAGCTATCGCCGTTCAGGGGAGGATGCGAAACGTCTTTCAGCGATCACCTGCTGCCGCCGCCTTCCAGTTCACCTGTCAAGATATACCCAAACTGCGGGGACGAAGGGGACAAACGGTTGTGTCCTCGACAATGATATGTACGGCTAATTTCGCATTCAGGAGAGAATCGGTAGCCAAAGCGGGAATCTGGTTCGATGAGCAGCTTCCGCGGGGTGAAGATCGGTATTTTGGATATCACATAATCAGGCACGCGATGCGCATCGAGTATGAACCCGATGCGGTCATTGATCATCATTGGCCCCGAAGCGCATATGAATTCTTGCGTAAAAGGTGGCTGGCCGGCGTAACAAAACGTGCTCTCCGTTGCCGAATGGAGGATGCCGGGAGTACTCCTCATACGAGTGTGGGATTTCGGGACTACCTCAAAGCCCTTCAGGCCAACTGGGGACCATTGGCGATAACTGGTAAGCTTGAATTTCTCATGCTACTTCCTCTGGGAAAGCTACTCGTAATTTTGGGCTTTTACCTTCCCATCCTCACGACGCTTGTTCCTAGAATCGAAAAGAATATTGATAATAGCAAGGGCGGATAACCTGGACTGCATCCCGCAATTGCTACCACATACGTACTGAGAAGACATAATTTACTGGATCCTGCGGAAAAGATCCTTTATGTTGGTTTAGAAAACAATGTCAAGGTCTAAACCTGAGCTGTTAAGGGTTTTGTGCAGAACCAACGTGTCGGCTTGATGGCAGACACGGATCTCATAGTCGCCAAGAAAAGCATCGGTTGTAAATCTTCCCCGGTCGTCCGTTGGTCCCTCAACATTTGTCTTCCATTCACCATGGACTAAATCGAGAAATGCACGTCCCATCGGTGTCGGAGTCCAGTCATGTCGAAACAGTGCCCGGTGGTCGTCTTCCGGAATGTGGCTCCAAAAGGTAAAGAAAAGGAATTCCCGCATTGAGGGATGACTGAAAGTGACAGTAAGAAGGTCTCTAGTGTATCTGTAGAGAAGAGTAGAATCGTAAACATGAACAATCTCAAATTCGTGGATTTGTAAGGGTATGTTCAATTCAGCGAAACGATCAAGAATTCTCTGTATCGTGTCCGGAGGTGTCAGCATGTGGTACTTGAATCGTCCCTGGAAACCGATTCTCGAGAGCTGTACTCCCCGATCGATAAGATTCTTGATGTTCACAAAATATTGATCTTCGTATTTGCAGTTTCGTTCCCCGATAATTTTGTGCTCGAGAGATCCCAGAGTAGCATTGGGGGCGATAGAATCAAGTATTTGGAAGTGATGCTGCATAAGATCCACTTTCTTATCAGGAAAAAAAGGACTACTCACGTATTCATTTGTTCCGATCCAATGGTCGACTTGTACGTCGGAAAGCAGGCTAACCCGCTTTTTCAAATATGAAGAGGACAGATCAAGATACCTCTTGTATTCACCTCTCTCCATGGCTGCAAAAACACGCTCCGGATAGAATCTGCGTATAGGTTGAATAAGGGCATTTGACATTGCGATCACCGGAATTCTTCGTTCGTTCAGCCATTCAACGGCTTTGCCCTGCAATGTAATGAACGATTTCTGGTTTTCCCAGTCGCGCCACATTGGTCCCCAGCCGACTGTGGAGTAATTGAAGTATTTGGGAAAGTAAGCAAGGTACTTTGCAACATCTCCGGGGCGATTATGTTGATGGCGAAAAATGTGGAAGTTGAATAAGCCCCCGAATCCGAACTGGTGTTGTATCATTTTGAGGGACACTGTACAGTTGTGATGCGCTGCTCCTGTTGAATCACGAACAGTGATCGCCATGTTCGCCTTTCGAATACGATCAATATTCTCCTTCGCCCTATCCCGCCACGCTTCATTGGATTGTCCATGGAACGGGTCATAATCAAAGCTTTCCACGGTTCGACTTCTCCCGTGATTGTACAGGACGACCGATTCAATCTCTACCGTTTGTTGCATGGAGCCAAAGCCAAGTCCCAGATAGGCTTGTCCCGACTCTGTATAAGCCATTGAACGAAATGGTATTGTGAATGTGTGTCGGGCTGTATCAAGCTCGAAGGTGCTGTACAGAGATACTACATTTGGCTGTTCATTTGTCCTGAAAACAATATGCGCCTTACCTTTTGGTCCGGATCTGAGGCGAAGACGCACTCTGGCCTCAAGTACATCGCCTTTACTGATATCTGAGGTAGTTTGCCAGCGGGGGGACACGAGCCAACGGTTCTCGTAACCCTCAGAGATTGACTTCAAACGAACAAATGGACTTCTGTTTTCCGTACCGGGCGAATAGGCGCTATGCGGAATGCCTTTGAATTGCCCTAAGCCCGAAAGACATGAAGGCGTCGCACCGATATAGAAGGAGAATAATGTGATCAACAGCAGTCCACAGCGCATCGGTGAAAGTATTTGCGAATAAAAGCCATTCAGGTACATGGGCTACTCGTCTCTTTTGATTGGTTTTGGGAGAAGCGGACCCTCCGCGGCTGTCGTGTTGTCCACGGTCAAGGCGCCGCCCCACGGCTGGATTTCCGCCGTGCGGATAGCCTGGCCGGAAAACTCGGTGATGATCAGGTTGTTGTAGTGGCCGCCGGCATAGCCTTTAAAGTAAATACCGTGCTGGCTGCTATTGTCACTGTACCGACCCGAACCAATGTAAGCAGCATTGTAAATGGTAGGCTCTGAATAGAGAGTGTCGTCGTCGCCGTCGTCATATCCGTCGTGTTCTCCGCCGCGATCCCCATCCTTATCTTCGTGGATAGCGAACCAGAACTGGCCCTTTCCACGGAACCCTTCATCATAATCGAAATGATCGTCGCCACAGTACGCAGCCACAAGGTACTTGGCTTGGACCGTGCCGCCAAAGAACTCGAATCCATCATCGCCACTGGCGAACACTTCGATGTGTTCAACGACCGTTCCACTACCGACACCACCAAAGGTCATTCCGTTGACTTCTGCATTTGCTATATCACCAAAGCCGCCGTGGCGGATTGAGATATAGCGGTAAATACCCGAACTCTCATTATTGTATGCATCGGATGCCGACCCGTAGTAAGCCCGCGGATCATCATTGGGAATATCAAACAGATGGTGCTTACCGGGATAAACGGATTCACTGGGTTTGTCCGGGTTGGATATTTGAGCGTTACCCAGTACAACAAGGCCACCCCACATGCTGCGTGCACCGGGACCAAGATCAAAGGGATCTTCCGGACCGTCACCGACAGCAGACATTATGATCGGATAGTCTTCAGTACCGTTGGCAATGATCCGACCACCAGCGGCACAAACGAGAGCACCGGCCGGGTGACCGGCAGGACCCAGGTTACCGAGAATAAGGGCACCGGAATCGATGACCAGAGTTGCTCCGGAATCAACAATGACTTGTTCCTGAAATGACCAGTAAACCTGCTCACCTGTAATCGGATCCAGACGATACAAAGTATCGGTCTGCCCTGTTTGGATATCACTGTCGAAATGGGTTTTGTAAGGGAGTTCGTCATAAGCAACAGACGTCGAGACCGCCGCGGCGGCAGCTAGCCTAGCAGTAAGAAACCGTTTCATGGAGCATCCTCCCAGTTTGGTTCCGTGGCACAATCGAACTGAGGTTTAGCGATACGTGAAAACCGTCCGAAAAAAAAACAAAGCAACAATTGCTAGTGTGATGAAACGTATTATTTTCATTCTCTATTCTTTTCACATTCTTTCTGTTATGCATTTTTGGCATTCGGCTTGGTGTCATGGCCATCTCTACCCGCCAAAGTTTATGTCGGACTACTGTTCAGTCCTCGGTGTGGTCTCTGTCGAACAGCTTGCAGATTTCCGGTCTTTTTGTGTGAGCAGTTGTTCAGTCAGGAGAGAAAAGAAGAAAGAAGGGTTTCCCCAAAGATATCGAAGAGCCATTCTGCAAGGTTCCATGTACAATCGGAAAAGCCACTCGCAGCCCAGATTGCCCATCCAGACCGGACATCGAGGTATCGAATCAGACAGATATTCGAAAGCGGCGCCCGCCGTCATTATCACGGAGACGTTCATCTTTCTGTAGTTCTCGAGTATCCATTTTTCCTGCAGCGGCATACCCATTCCGACCACGAGAATATCCGATTTCGAGGAATTTACGAGATGGATAATTCTGTCATTCTCATCGCCATATTTTGTGAAATAGCCGTCATGGTACCCATGTATCTTCAACGTCGGAAATCTACCCTTCATTATTTCGACCGTTTTTTCCGCGGACCACGGCCGACCCCCAAGGAAGAACAAAGAATGCTCCATCTGAGCGCAGTACCCGGCCAGGAGTTCTCCCCAGTCGGCCCAGGTAATCCGAGGCGGTATCTTGTATCCCAATAGTCGAGCCGCCAGAACAACACCGGCTCCGTCAACGCGAACAACATCCGCCTCCAAATAGAATTTCCTAAGCCACGGGTGCTTGCGCGCCATGTTTATTCCATGAATATTACCCGACAGCACAAAAGAGTGACCGGGAGCCCATACCAACTGCGATATCATACGGTGCAAGGAATCAACGGTTGCCGGAGTTACTTTGACACCAAGGATGGGTATGTGGTTCATTCCTGCCTCAACCGAGCGTCGGGATTGTTGTGTCAAGTGGTTTGCTTGATTCGGATTTGTGGGAAGCTCTGTCATGCTGTCCATGATTTGTACTGTTGGCGAAATGCACCTCCTCAATGGGACGAGGGGGATATGTCGGAAAATTCACCTCTCCGTGCCGGGCGACTTCGGGGCGATAAGGGTTGGCGAAGACTACTTCGGGCTTAGCTCTGCGTATTAGATTGAAAGTAGCAATCTGATCCTTGATTGATTCATGCGGATGGGCCACAATGAGAGACATCGCAACTCCAATCCCGTACTTTTTGGCATTAGCGCAGGTTTTCATGATTTGCTCAACGGTTATGGACTTATTGTAGTAGTCAAGCATACGCTGACTGCCGCTTTCGGCACCAATATAGAAGCCCCTGCAACCGCTCTTCGCCATCAGTTCCACAAAACTCTCGTCGGCGGTCACATCGGCACGTGTTTCACAAGCCCAGATGAGCTTGGACCTGCTCCTCACCAGCATTTCGGCGAGTTCAAACACGCGTTTTCGATTGGCGGGGAAAAAGTCCTCTCGGAAGTATACCCCCGCTATTCCATACTCCTTTCTGAGATACATCATGTCATCGTAGACCCGTTCCGCACTCTGTCCACGCCAGAGCCGGCCCCAGATGTTGCGTACGGAACAGAAACTACATTGCAGGGGGCAACTGCGAGAAGTATTCATATTGTATATCGGCGTCTCGGAGGAGAAGCAAAAGCTGTTGGTGTATGAGCGGGGTTTGTCGAGGAAAATCTCATAGTCGGCCCGAGGCAAGAGATCGAGATTTTCTATTCTTGGACAGCTCAGGATTCGCCCGGAAGGGTAAACTCCCTCAAACAGATCGGCAATAATGTACTCTGCTTCTCCCTGCACTATATAGTCGACTCGGTCTGGTATAGTATTTGGGAACACTGAGGCATGTGGACCGCCAACGGCAATGGAACCCTTGTAGTTCAGTCGTCTGAGCTTGTCGACAATCGAGAGAACATCGGAGAAACAGGGCGTACTCGCATAGATCCCGATACCATCACAGGTATGGACATCATCCGGCCACACCCGGGAGTCGGCAAATCGATCAAGGAGGAGGGGCGAATGTCCCCGATCTTTAAGCATGGCAGACAGATATCCCAGCCCCAGGGGGAACCGTTTCTCTGCCGTACCAAAGCCGGTAATCACTCGTGAAGTCAACCCGCGTGGAATCAGAGGGGAAATTCTCTTAATTGTATCCACCATTGGGGAGACCCACTGTTTTATCAATTTTCTCGATGAGGGGCGAATGGGTTCTCCGGCATTGATAAGAAGCATTTTCATAGGATTACGACACGCATCCATCTTTCGGTTAAGGAACCAGGGTCGGGAAATGTCTCATATGCCTTGTAATGAATTCGGGATGCGCGCACCGCAAGGCGTGCACATCCCGGTCGATCGGTCGTCCGATCAATTCGATAAATGTACTCAGTTCGAAAGCCGATTGACTACTTCAGGATTTCAAACTGAGATTCACCCCGCAATGTCATGCCGTTCCACATTGGGAAGGTGGCACTGATCGTATGCGGACCATCCTCCGGCGCTCCACCGGTCGGTATGAGCTGACCGGGTTTCGAACGAATGAGGTAATAGATGTTGGTACCGTCGGCAAGGGTGGCGGTTTGAATGCCGCTCAGGAAGGAAGATGTTACATCTACCCCGTCAACGCTGATGTTGAAGGCGGGACTGGATGTCTTTACCGAAGCGTTAACTCCAACGTAGAATTTCAGTACGGTGTATTCATCGGCGTAGATGAATCCTTTAGGAGAAATTCGAAGCGGATTTTCGCCTTGATAGGTGGACAAAATGCCCATTTCGGAAATAGCTGTCCAGTTATCGATCCAGAGATCGGTGCTGTTGAAAGCCCCGACAAAGTCTGCACTGGTATCGAAGAAACCATCGTTTGGAGGAGTTTTTCCACCCGTAAGGGCCGGGCTGGTAGAAGCAACTCGGGGATCCAGAGTCTTGATTCCGATTTCTCGGCCTGCACCCCGGATTTGCGGATTCACCACCTGGTTACCCGGGGCTGTTCCAAAGAGATAGGAACTGTCTGCGGCAGCGAAAGCATCACCATAATCGTAGAAAATAGAGTGTTCCACGGTCAATGCTCCGCCCCAGGGCTGGATATCGCCGGTACGAATAGCCCTGCCGGAAAAATCTGAGATGATCAGATTATTGTAGTGACCTCCGGCATAATCTCGGAAGTAAATACCATGCTGGCTGCTGTTGTCACTGTATCTTCCAGAACCAATGTAGGTAGCATTGTAAATGGTGGGCTCGGAATAGAGAGTATCGTCGTCGTCGGGGTCGTAGCCATCGTGCTCTCCACCGCGGTCTCCATCTTTGTCTTCATGGATAGCGAACCAGAACTGGCCTTTCCCACGGAAACCTTCATCATAATCGAAATGATCGTCGCCACAGTAAGCAGCCACCAGGTACTTGGTTTGAACTGTTCCGCCAAAGAACTCAAATGCATCATCGGCATTGGCGAACACCTCGATGTGTTCAACAACCGTTCCACTACCGACACCGCCAAAGGTCATTCCGTTAACCTCCTCATTTGACACATCACCGGAACCGCCGTGTCGGATTGAGATATAGCGATAAATACCCGAACTCTCATTATTGTACGCATCGGATGCCGACCCGTAGTAAGCCCGCGGATCATCACTGGGAATTCCTTCCATATGGTGCTTACCGGGATAGGCGGATTCACCGGGTTTGTCCGGATTGGATATCTGAGCGTTACCCAGGACAATCAGGCCACCCCACATGTTACGAGCGCCAGGGCCAAGATCAAAGGGGTCTTCCGGATCGTCACCGACGGCCGTCATTATGATCGGAAACTCTTCAGTACCGTTGGCGATGATCTGACCACCTGCGGCACAAATAAGGGCGCCTGCCGGCTGACCGGCAGGACCCAGGTTACCGAAGATAAGGGCACCGGAATCTATTACCAAGGTTGCTCCGGAATCAACGATGACTTGTTCCTGAAGTGACCAGTAGACCTGTTCACCTGTAATAGGATCAAGACGATACAATGTATCAGTCTGTCCTGTTTGGATATCACTGTCGAAATAAGTTGTGTAAGGCAGTTCGTCATAAGCAACGGACGTCGACACCGCCGCGGCGGCGACAAGCGAAGCAGCAAGAAACCGTTTCATGAAGTTTCCTCCCAATTTGATTATAAGTCTCTATCGCCCCGGAAGAAGAACGACAAGTTGATATCTCCCGGGAAAAAATTGAATGACACCTGATAGTGTGATGATAATTGTAGTTTTCTTTCTCTTTACCTCCTTCCTCTCTTACCTAGTGAGCAAAATGTTGTTTTGAATTTGCATAGGATAAAATCGTACTTATTTGTGAACTGCGTATGTGCATTGTGTTTCTATTTTATTAAATCCACCGAGTAGTTACCCTTTCCGATGGCGTCTCGGTATTCGTTTTGAACCACGGTTTGTTCTTGTGTGTCCAATGCTCCGGCAATGCGATTGTAGTTGTCCTTCGATCACCCACGTTGAGTGTTTGGTGAACACTCGTGATTAGTGCGAATACCCAATATGCAGGATAATTATTAGCGCAATGCTTGGCTTTGAATAGCTTTCTATTTGTTCAGTGGCATCAGATGAAGTTTGGAGAGAAATTTATGATTGTCACTCCATATGTCGGCATGGAATGTGAATCGCGATCAGAGTTCGGTACTGGAATTCAACAGATACAATGGGTCGATACCTCGAGTGTCAGTGGAAAATGGCTTTCGATATTCCTAGCAAGTTACTAAGCAACATCTAACGATTACCTTACAGTCCGCCAATTATTTAATAGGATTGATGCAGAATCAGCTTTGATTGCCGGAGCAATGCCGGGTAGTTCTGCACTTTCGCGGTATCCTTGCTCCGGAGTACAATGCTTTCGAGATGGAGATGACAACCTTATTGCGAGACAATACGAGCAGATTCCAGGAACTATCAACTTGGAAGAAAGTTGCTCGGGATGCCAAATAAACCAAGGAGTGGTTCGTCCTGAAGATTGCTGGTCTTCTGGGACGAAGAGTTCAATCATCAACAAGGTTGGTATACCCTAATGCTGATAAATGGGGGAACTATGCGAACAAGAATTGTATGTAGTGCGATACTACTTTGTATAGTGTTGAGTAGTAGCTATGGACAGGAAATCTGGGTGTCGTCTCCAAGTAAGGGGGATACATTATTTATTGGTGACACGATACAGATAGTGTTCGACGCCGATTCAGCCTACCGTGCCATTGCTTCTTCCACGGTAATCAAAGTGTCACTGAATGCTGGAGTTGATTGGGCGAAGGTGTGTCCTGTTGAGGACCCTTCATACTGTCCTGTTGCAATATGGAAACCTTATTGGGGGAATGTGCGATGGATCGTTCCGGATTCTTTGCACATTGTAGATCAGGTAGTTCCATCCGTGTCCGATAATGTCATATTTCGGGTTTATGACTATGGTAACTCCGAGCTGGAAGGCTTTTCCAATGGTAGCTGCATGATTGCAAGGCGAAACGGCGTCACGGGCGTGAAAAATCGCTATACCATGCGGAGCATAACATCGAGCAGGAGTTCTGAGGAAGGATGTGGGGCGGGGGCCGTTGTCGCGATCTTTGTTCCTTTGTTGTGGAGATTTCCCCGGAGGAGAAGATCCGGGAAAAAATTGTAGTCGTTATTTTAATGGAGTGTGCTTATGACTCACAAATACAAAAAACCCTTTGCTCGACCGACTGCCACGGGACTTTTCAAAGGCAATCGCCACAAAATTCATCTCGGTTTTTTTGCTTTTTTAGTGTTTTTGTCAATTGTGTCATGCAATAGACAACAAGATAAGGCGGTCAATACTCAAACTATACACGGAGTTTGGGAACGCGACGCGGGAAAAGAGCCTGGAGGGGCGGCTTTGACCCTGCATTTTCGTGATGATGGTACCTACCTTCTACTTTTCGATTACACGGGACGTCGCTATCCGGGAGAATATGAGTTGAATGGCAAGGATGTCAAGCTGATCGATTATTACTGCGGGACAAAGCTCTCGGGGCTTTACTCGACGAAGATTGAAAGTGACAAATTGTCTTTTGCGCTGCTGGAAGACCCATATTGTGAACGAAGTAAACTTCTACCGGGCAGGTGGTCTCGGCTTAAGGGTGAATCCAAAAGGAG
>CAYFVL010000002.1:0-60489 GCA_964346405.1 uncultured Fibrobacterota bacterium | reverse complement strand
AAAATACTAAACCACAACATCTAGTGGTTACCCACGGAAATGCCGGATGACCCTAAATTTTTTTGCCCCTTGACATCGACTAGTAAGCACCGCGCGCGCCGTTGCGGTCGCTCGACGTGCCGGCTTGGATCATGGTTCCGAACAGGCACTGAATATCAGTCGCTTTCGTGTATCATCATTTGTGGTACTCGATAACCCATTGCGCGTGTGGTTGAACCAGTCAGATTCTTGCCGTTCAACATATAAATGGTGGATCGTCCTCCCCCTTCGACAGGCCCGCTCGAAATGATCCGGCACATGATTTCATGACGAAGCGCCGCCCGTCCGGCCGGACGCGGCATCCCGGAAAGACCGGCCACAGAGACCCGTGACATTTCCCATTCACGCGCAAACAGAGTGTCAACCGTACGATTCGCCCATTCAATACATCCAGCGCGGTCATAGTGTGACTTGTATATGTCATCGTAGATCGTTAAACCGTGCCCCGGGATTACCACGCTGTTGGGAATCACCTCCGGGATCTGTTCTTGTTGTTGAAGTATCTCCCGAGGTCTGTTTTTGGACGCCTCGTATACCCCCCCTGCTTTCATGGGATATCCAGAGTGAATGTAAGGCAAACTATCAATGCCCAGGTCCCTCCGGAAATAAATTACCATTTTGCGGACGGTTTCCAGATAATCGGAAACGTATACCTCTCCTTTTTCCACTTCCACCAGCCCGACCATCGAAACCAGACCCTTGATCGTGACATCGTCTTTGACGAGAAGCGCATGATCCACGATCTCATCGTACTCTTTTCTTCCTGGCAAGAATCTGTCTTCAACGGTCCAGGCCGACCCGGAGCTTTGGATAATTCCGAAATAGAGATCCTCGTCCTCCGATTTTTCAATCAGACTTTTGAGAAACGGCATGCCGGGGCCGCCTTTATCGCCCTTATTTCCTCCGTCTTTGCATATTGGCTCCCCGGCCAACTGCCAGGTATACTTCGATTCCCCCGAGAGAACGTATTTCCAGGCACGGGGATGAATCACCGTATCCCGATCCGGATCCCTTCCGGACATAGCCGAGTTGCCGACAAAGAGATAGACATGCTTCTTTTCCTTCGGGACATCCCGGAAATCCCCCAGCGATACCGCCTGGAAAACCCCGACGCATATTGCGGCTAAAACCAGTTCTTTCAATTGTGTTACCTCTCCTTTCTTGACTCAATCCTGACAACCGCCCCGGGGCACTCCGCGTTTACCGGTACGAAAGTTCACTGTCGAAGATGAAATGTGGCGAATTCGTCAATAAACGGGAAATTTGATTCCAGCACTCACAAGAATGCCGCTGAAAACTACACCCTCATTCAAATCGAACGTCATACGCGACCCCAGGAGAATCGGCATACCAATCGCATCGCTCTTTTCAATTGAGTACTGGACGGAAAACGACGGGTTGGTTTGGCGTTCGATCCTTTTTCTTTCAATAATCACCCACTGCCCCGATGCATCGGCGCCAACGACCACCGGATCTTCATATGGCTCCTCGGTAAGGTCATCGGTTACCGTGTCCGCATACTGTTGGGCGGATTCGCGGTCAGGGTAGTAATTGGCGGCACTTGTATCCCTCGAAAATGAACGCTTCACTTTCTTGTCATGATCAGTATAAGCGGCGTCGGCTTGAGGAATTCCCAACGAGACCTGAAATCCGTGAAAAAACGACCTGGCCCGAACGCCGACAATACCCGAGAAATTCAGATTATCGGGCACGGACGTCCCGATGTCGTTAACCGCCGCATATCCATCTCGAGCATACTGGAAGGTTCGATCTCTCGATACCATTTCGATTGTCGTATTGTAGCCAAAATCTTTCGTTTTCATGGCGAAAAGCCCGCCCGAATATCCCACAAGACCCCCTGCAATGCCCCAATCGAAACCGCGATCATAAGCCAGGCTCAATGAGGCCGAGAAAATGCCGGACCCGATCTGCATTTCCGGCACCGCGTACCGGTCCTTGGTATTGTGGATGTCATATTCCCCGGTGGGAAACCCGAGAGTGAGCGAGGTACTTATGGACCCTGTTTGTCCCCATTTCCTCGTCGTGGTTATACTTATATCCCCAATTGACGCAGTCTGAAGATCGTAGCCCTGTTTACTGATCATGGGAACCGTAACCATCAGCTCGGTCCCGGGAAACCGCAAAAACACACTCGGACGCATCGTTGCCGAGGTTGTTTTTAGTCTTCCATCATATTCGTTCGAGCTGTCTATTGCCGTATTTGCCAGCATCGAGTACTCCCCCATGATTTCCACATCGAGAAGTGTCCCGATCAAGCCTTCACCGATCCACTGCAACTGTTGCGAAGACCCGGCCGAACCACTGGAAGCCCCACATCCTCCGACCGAGTGCCAGGCGATCGGAGACGGTGCGGGCATGTAATTCGAAGTACTCAATCCTGATTTTATCCCGACTGCCGTACCGATCAGTATTCCCGCGGCTATCAGGAGGTGAACGCGTCTTTCCATTTCGATAATCTCCATCATTATTGATAAATTGAGTGATTCTGACTCCGAGAACCCTGGCCCGGGTCTCGCTGCCGACTCGCGGCATTCAGCGAGTCGACCGACCGCGGACGATGATCTAATGAGAGACAATGACCGGTGAAATTTCTCTTACGGATACGAATTCCCAATTTCCGTGCAAGTGGGGTCAGAATAGTTTGCCCCTTCAATTCAAAAAGCAGGCAACACACTATGCCATACTTCCTCACCATCAATACTAATCGCCAGAATGTACCGCGACGAAGTTGAGGCACTTCCGCCCACCTCGATCGTGTACTCGCCCGACAATGAATTTCGCCGCACCGTTTCGTTCATCCGTCGCCCCCGGATATCAAAAACCGAAAAAGCGATATTCCGGCGGGTGGGTTTTTCGTTCGCAAAATTCACGGTAATTATCCGCCCGCCGTTCGGAGACGGACGCATGTTGATCGAGGGGCGTGACACGGTCCCGACGGCTCCTTTCACCTTGTTGGCTTTTGTCGAAGAACCAATCACGCGCAGCACCACGGTATAACCCCCACCATAGCCGTTTTCGGTGCTCACCGTGACGTCGGTGCTATAGGTCCCGGGGGCCAGACCCGCGACATCGATCGCATTGGTAAGCTCGCATAGCGTATCGCCGCACTGTGGCGAAATAGTGAGCCAGATATCTTCCGCTCCGGACTCGGCATTGACAACACCGCCCCAGGCAGAAGCATCATACCGCTGTATAATCTGAACCGGGGCTGATCCCGAATCCAGATCCAGCAAGACCGTATCCTGCTCGAACCTGACGGATTCGGTTACAAGACGGTACATCTCATATCCGGCCAGCAGAAACGCCCCATTGCCCCACGGGGCCGTTTCATCCAAATCCACGCTTCCCGGCGCTTTCGCCGCTCGCTGAACAGAGCCCAGTTTGCCGTTGGGAAGCAGATAGGTGACCAGGCTTTGCCATGCCTGACGAGCAACCGGTTCGTAAATTGAACGCTCCAGATGACCGTTGCGAATGCCCCACGCCATAGCCTGGCAGAAAAACCCCGACCCACTGTTCTCCGGGTTGATCCCCAGGCTGTCCGTCAATAGATCGGACCGCCACAGACCGTCATCATGTCGGCACTCGAGTAATGCCGCCATCATCTCCTTGAACTGTGTGATATATTCTGGACGGTCAGGATGGTCCTCTGGGAAGTACTCCAGAAGGCGCACCATTCCACTGAGAACCCATCCATTGCCTCGTGACCAGAATTCTCCCGGTTGCTTCTTCCTTCCGCCCTTGTCGCGATAGTACAGATGGGTATCGGGGCAGTATAGTCGTTCACTGGTGTTCCACCAGAAACGATTCATGGCTTCGTGCAGTTCCGGATCGTCCATTGCTACGGCCATGCGAACAAGTCCGGGCGGCGCCATGAACTGAAGATCGCACCAGCCCCAATACTCGTCCTTGCCCGAATAGTTGTGGGTGAAATTTTCGTAACCCGGTTGTATCAAATAGAGGTTTTCGGGCCTGGGGTCGAGGAAGTAGAAGTCCAGGTAAACCTGAATGCATGCCTGGTTGTCCGCATTGTCATGGAGTACAGATTCATTGGGCTCCCAATTCCCATGGTTACCCCATTCAAACATCTTGTCATAGTACAGTTGTGTGTTCACGAGTGAATGAATTGCCGCCACACCGGTCCAATATGTCGATGTATACCAACCGCGGTCGTTAACCGGGAACCGATTCGATATGTTTCTCTCACACAAAGCGAGTATTGTATCGGGATTACATACATCCCCCTCGCCCCAGACCGCGCTTACCATGAGCAGGGCCGGTATCAGAATCGTCTTTCCCAGTGTCACTTTTAACACTTCATGCTCCTCTTTTCAGGTGTAAGTCAATCTCGCACGGGATTTTCCGCTTACTGCTCGCTCTCAACCGCGAAACCTGGGCTAATCTCCATTGAAACATATACAACTTTCCGGGGCGAGATGCGTATATTATGTTATATAATTTCACTCTTTTGACCACCTGCCTGCGGAGGGAAGGTATGAATGATGAGTCTTCCATGTGTTCCGTTTTCATTGAATCTTTGGCGTCACGTATGGCGGAAGATTTGGGCGGATCGAGCGAGTACTACGCGCCCACGCAATCTTTGCTGGCACGCAGATACGGGGTGAGTCGTACCAGTGTCCAGAAGGCGGCCAAGGTGCTGGAGGCGCGTAATCTCGTAGATCTTCGCCGGGGGGGGCGGATGGTTATTGTCGCGAATCGGAATCGGGGCGGTGAAGAATCGAGGCCCGATGCCCTCGAACGGACCGTTCACGGGCTTTGCGAAGGTATTACATCGGGGACGTTCCGTTCTCAGACCGCTCTGCCCAAAATATCGTACCTTTCAAGCTCACTCGATACTTCACCCGTAACGGTTTGCCGCGCGTTACGCCAACTGGAGCAAAACGATCTTGTTCACAAGTCGGGGAAATCCTGGATAGCAGGACCTCGGAAGAAGGGCTCAGGCCGGGATACCTATTCGGTTATCCTGATTCTGGAGGAAAAGCCCTCGACATGGCTGCAAATGGATAATCCCCGAACATCTTCGTTTGTACGTGAATTTACTCGTGAATCACAGCGACACTCAACCATTCTGAAGACAATCATAGCGTCCGAGGAAAACCCCTTTCTGGGATGGTATCCGTCGGGGCGTAAAGCTCTGGAGAGTGCTTTTGATGAGTATGGGCCTCGCATACGGGGAGTATTGCTGGCGGGATCGCGCGATGAAATACCTGATCTTGACGATTGGGTTCACTACCTATGTCCCATTGCTCCGTCCGTGGTCTGGTTTGACCGTTACGATGAACAAGCTCCGTTGAGGGCGTCCGGGCCGCCGAAGAACTTCACTCACTGCCGATTTCGAGAGCTTCCCGCGTTTGATCTGGGACTCGAATACCTTCGGGAGCGCAATCATACTCGAGTAGCTTACCTGGATATTGTGGGAGAAGAGTGGTCGATCAGCCGGGGGCGTCGGATTGAGAATCGCGCCGATGAAATCGGCATGACGGTGCATAGAGTCGATCCGGAGCATTCCCTCACTCCTCAACAGACTCGAGACTTCTTCCGCACCCTCGACCCTCGGATATATGCACCAATGCCTCAGGAACCCGACTATACACTCAATCATGTTCGGGCTATCGCGACCTGCCTCTCGCTACGGCCTACCGCGATTCTGGCCTCGAATGATAAGGCGGCATATCGTCTGTATTCACTATGTTTGAACCGGGGGATACGGATTCCCGATCATGTTTCCCTGCTCTCATTCGATAACCGCATAGGCCATTTCCCTTTTGACTCGGTGGATTTCGGATTTGATAATCTGGGCTACGGCGCTTTCCATCGTATTCTGGGGGACATCCCCGTAAAGCACTCCAGGGGACGGGTTATCGATTCACGGCCCTGGGTTGCGTCGCGGGCTACGGTCCGAACCATATAGCACAAACTCCGCATTCAGCTTTTTCGGATAATCGCGGTACTGGCGCGTTGTGCAATCCATGGACGAGTCTCGATTAACCGATTCCGTGATCGCATTGGAATATCCCCAAGCAGGGAATGGAAGGCGGAATATCCCAGGTTGTCGAACCCGAAATCCACGGAATCGAATGGGAATACCATCTGGCTGTTGTCAAAGGAAAGCAGTGATATTCGATCGGGTATCCGTATACCGCGATTCATGAACAACGAATACACTCGCCGGGCTACGTCATCATTGGCGGCAAGAATTGCCGTTGCACCCAACCGCAGCCCCGTTATCGCTATCCGAATGCGATTGACCTCATAGTCAGGCTCGGGCGCCATTGTGCCGCGTGCTCGCGCGACCGTATCACGAAAGTAGTTTTTTGCCTCGTCGGGAGAAAGGGCATTCTCGTTATCGACTCGATGGAGGCGTATTCCCATTTTTGCGGCCTGCCCGGCCAGAAGCCGTCCTCGCTCCACCGACCAGGACTCATTGAAAAAATCCAGATACACAACTTCAGAGTGGTTGCGGGATTTCAGGTAATCCAGGGCGATTCGGAGAGCAGGACGCTCATTCAGGCGACAATGCATCAAATTTTGACACTCGACCGTTTTCTTCTGTTCACCATACCTGTCGAACCAGACTACTCGGTCAACTCTTTCAACAAGATATCCGATCCAATTGTCGAGGTCTGCAATCTCTTTTGTAGATCCGGCAATCAAAGCACCCCGCAATCGAGTACCATACGTCTCCCGCAGTCGCTCGATCGCGCCTCTTCCGGCGGGAAACCATCCAAAATACGAAAACCGTTCATCGGCGACAACCGACTGCACGATTGTTTTGTGTATCTGTGCCTCATGCGTAAACGCACTCACAAATCCACCGGTTCGTGAATTGTTCATGTTGAGCCAGCTATGGGGTTTCTGTTGAAGTACAATGAATACGGAATACAGATCCTCGGTGGCTTCAGAGGGGGACGGTCCCGCAATCCAGGACTTACCGGCTTTATGAATCAATTCTTCGTTGGAAAGCTCTGTCAACGCTCGACAAATGGTGACCGAAGACGTCCCGAGTTGTCGAGAAAGCGCCTCTATTTTGGGAAACGCCTCTTTTGATCTGATTTTTCCCGAAACTACCTGCTCACGCAGGTATTGCGTGACCTGCTCGAGGGCGCGTTTTCTGGATGGTACTTTCGGCTGTAGCCGTTGATTGGCGGTGATAATCGTCCGACGTCCCTGTCTTCGAAACAAAATCCCCCGTTTTTCCAGAACTTTCAACGCTCTGCGGATGCTCGATCGGCTGACGGAATACCGTTCCGACAAATCGAGCTGCGATGGGGCATACAATTCACGAGCTTTCTTCAGATCACCGGATATGCGATCGGCCAGGGTTTCTATAAATGGTGAAGCACCAGTCATTTTCGACAAATCATCGTTCATCATGGTTCCCCCCGAGGTGCAATACGAAACAAGTATGCGAGGGATGTAATGCGGGTTAGGCTAAATAGTGCCCGTCCGAAAACTACCCGGTCATCGAGTCCCGAATCAACTTCGGGAAGATGAGCCTGTCGTTTGGGGCCGAAAAAGGACCCCTTCCCGATTGAAATCGGGACTCGGCGTCCGTTTTCGAGGGTTTTCGGACAGGCACTAAATACATGAGCCGGTGGAAAAGCCGCTCCAGAGCTAAGTATACATAAAATAAAACAAGAAAGTGTATTATATCCGCAAATGACTTCGGACCAGGTAAATTGAACACCAGTAACGCTACCGGTCTGCGAAGGCGCAGGATTGAAGAGACAATGCTTTTCGCGGAGAAGCGGTACATACGTTTTGTTTGGAAACTGGTTCAAAATCGAGGGGGTAAAGATGAGAGAAGGTAAGAAATCCCGCGGACAGCTTATGCTGAAACTCATTGTTTTCACTTTTGCGCCGGTGATCTGGGCGACGAACTCGGCGCTTACCGTTGACAGCGTAGTTACTCTGCCGCCGCTCGAAATAGACTACGAGCAGTCGGGTTCAATACAACCGAAGCATTCTTCCGAAATCCCGGGTACCGGCTGGGGACTGGGACGGTGGTCGGTTGGAGGTGAAACCATGGACCGCGACTACACCCTTTTCAGCGAATGGGGACCGTATCTGGGTAAACTGGGTGCAAAGGCGGTCAGGCTGCAGTCCGGATGGGCCAAAACGGAAAAAATAAAGGGAGAGTACAGTTGGGGATGGCTCGATACAATCGTAGACGGGTGTGTGTCACAGTCGGTCGAGCCGTGGATGACGATTTGTTATGCAAATCCAGTCTACGGCGGCGGTATAAAGCTACATACCGATCCCAAAGAAATCATGGAACGGGAGGATGCATGGGCGGCATGGAAGTCTTATGTCGACGCACTGGTGCGACGATATGCCGACCGGATTCGGATCTGGGAAATCTGGAATGAGCCTCCTAAAGAAGGATACGTAGATTTTTTTATCGGAACCGCGGAAGTTATCCGAAACATCCAGCCAAACTCAACAATCGTCGGATACCATACCATAGACAAACAGCTAAAGGAACAGGGGAAGCTGGATCTTTACGACGGCCATACCTTCCACGGCTACCCCGAAAATCCCGATGGAGGAAACAAGGATCGGTTGCTTCGTGGACACAAATTGAACGGTGAGTTCCTCAGTCTTCAGGGCGAAACCGGGTGCCCATCGGAATTTGGCGGATTCGGTATGCTGGGGAAAAAGGACTGGTTGTCCGAACTGACTCAGGCAAAATGGAACCTTCGACGAATGCTTCTATATGCGGGTAGAGGAGAGCCGGCCAATCTGTTCGCAATAATGGATATGAAGTATCGCAATACGGAGGTGGACACGTTTGTCGAGGTAAGAGATTTCAATTACAAGGGATTGATCAAAGCGAATCCGGACAGAAGCGTGCACCATTTAAAGCAAGCCTACTATGCCGCGCAACACCTTTTCACGTTGTTTGACGAAACTCTGGTGAATGTTACCTCGAGCGGGTTTGACTTTGCGGCCGCCGGGCGTGAAGAAGGTCAACACCTGGCGATCGTGCCGCTCAAGAAAAACGGCACCGACAACATGGCAGTCAGCGTGTGGTTCAATTATGAAATCCCTAAAGAGGAAATCGTACCTCGGGAACTAACATTGACTTTTAAGGAGTGTACCTTTACCGATCCGGTGTATGTCGATATCCGCACCGGCGCCATCTTTGAAATACCGGCCGAAGACTGGGATTCAGATAAAGCGGGCGATTCCTCCACCTTTCGGGATATCCCGATTTACGACTCCCCTGTCACGATTCTGGAGAGATCGATTATCCAGCCTCACGTCGGGGCACGTTCGCCTTCTTTTGACCGAATTTCTCCGACAAAGAGGACTCGATTTTCTTTTCACTACACACCGGGGAAAACCCCGGTTCTCGAGTTCAATTCACAGAACCGACACAGGGCTACCATTTACGCGATATCCGGAAAACGCATGACCGATTTCGAGGCGGAAAGCCCATGGCGTTTGCGCTTGTCCCCCCAGGAATACGCCGGCGGACTGTATTTGTTGAGAGTAGAAACGGCGAGCAGTACCGGATCTTTCCTTTTCCATGTTTTTCGATAGCTGAAAGGTTGACAGTGAGCACCCGAAATAATGATGATTTCCACAAGAGGATTCCTCAATTCAGATGAAAGACATAAACCTGAAAGCAAAGGAGCAAACATTTATGAAAGCGACAACCAGAGTGATGCAATGCATTCTTGTCTTTTCGCTGATCGCGACCGCCGCCGATGTCGAACTGTATCCCCTGACTCCGGAGCAAGTTCACCATTACCCGCCAATCGGTACTCTGGTTACCAGGAGTACTACCGAGATCGACAGTTCACCGTGGTTTTCGATCGGGTGTGAAACCATCGATCGTGAGTACACCGTGTACGCCGAATACAAGGACTATCTGGAGCCTTTGGGCATAAAAAGAGCCCGTCTCCAGGCCGGGTGGGGACGCACCGAAAAGGAACAGGGGGTGTATAGCTGGGAATGGCTCGATGAGATCATTTTTCACATGGATTCAATCGGGATGAAGCCGTGGATGATGGCCGGGTATGGTAATGGTGTTTACAACGAAAGCAAAAACGATTCACTCTGGTTCAAAGATCCGGTGACGCGGGAAGCCTGGACAAACTGGCTTATCGCCATGGTGGAGCGATATGGACACATCATCGATGAGTGGGAAGTCTGGAACGAGCCCAAGCACCTGGGACTGGCGGGAACCGGAGGCTTTGAACGCTATGTGGATCTCATTATTTTAACATCGGAAACAATCAAAAGCATTCAGCCCGAAGCGAAAGTCTGGGCTCAAATGGCACGATTCAACTACGAAATATTTGTAGAGATCGCGGATACGCTTCAGAGCCTGGGGAAACTTCATCTGCTCGACGGATGTACGGATCATCCTTACAGTTCCGAACCCGCCGGTTACAAGTGGATAAACACGAATCTTGAAGAGAAATACGGGCGGCCTTTTGAAGTGTTCCAGGGCGAAACCGGCCTGCCGTCCGCTTCGGGCGGATATGGCATGCATGGTGACGCCGACAATAGCGAATTGAAACAAGCAAAATTCGATTCAAAATTGCTTCTCTCCTGCCGCGCCGTTGATGCGGTTAGTAGTCTTTTTGGCATCATTGATATGCATTATCCCAAAAAGATCAACTTCAAGGGTATTCTCAAGAGTAACGAAGACAAATCCGTTGCCTACCGGAAACCAGCCTATTACGCCGCCCGGAATATCGCTTCAATTTTCGATGCGACGGTCGAACGTATCCCGGATTACTGGGTAGATGATTCGGAAGGGTTTAACGTCAACGGGGGAGTAAGGTTCTTCGGCTACAAAAAGAAAAACACCGACCTGCACCTGATAACCGGATGGCTCAGAAGATCTCCGGTCGATAACGCAGACTCCAATACGACACTACCGTATACCACGAGTTTCGAGCATCGTTTCGAGAATCCGGTCTATGTGGACCTGCGCACCGGAATAATTTACGATATCCCGGACAGTGTTTACTCATACGAAAACGGTATGACCGAATTCCGGGATATTCCTATTTACGATTCGCCAATCATAATCGCGGACGGCGACTTTCTCCAACCCTCTACCAAATCGGTAAACCCGGCCAGTCCATCGGTCGGCGCCCGGCTCATGCAGAAGACGTCGCGACCGACCAGAATGTCACCTTTCACCCCGACCGGTACTCTTCCGAAAGGCCTGGTGTTCTACGATATTCGAGGACGCGTATTGAAATCGCATTCGATGCCCGGCACGGCAGGCACTAAGGCAACTGTAGACCAGATACTCATCGCTGCTCCCCGCCGATGAGGTACAACCGGCGGGCATCCAGGGTCGGAGTCTGAAAGCAACTGAGCTTATGGTGCAGCAGTGAGTCACTTTTGGCTGCTGCACCGTATTCTGGACGCTTCCACCCCTTTCGGCTGAGTACCGGCTCATCCTCCGCTTCGCTACGGAAAAACTGAGCGGGAGTGAGAATACCAACTCTCGCCGCATAAAGCTGTGGACGACAAGTATGCGTAAGCCGACGCGCGATCCATGGCTTCCGGGGTGGCGTATGCGAAGGACACAATCGCCCCGACAAACTCCCGATACCCGTAAACCAATCCTGAACTTCCGGGTTCCGACACAATCTTCCGTGACGGACCCTCATGATTCCAATGCCAAATTCCTGCATCATTGAAAAAACTGATTTATATTGAAGGTATCTGTCCGAAAACCCCCCGAAAAAGGACACCGAGTCCCGATGAACGGGTAGTTTTCGGACAATCACAATTAAGTAAGCAACCACCAAGAGCTAACTAAAGGAAAAAACAGATGAAGAAGATCGTGGCGTTCTTGATCCCTTTGATCACGGTTTTTGCGGGCTATTCAATCGATGTACCTCTGCATGGCGTGTTCGAACATACGGTTTCGCATCCAAGTGGAGATTACGAAAATCCCTGGATCGTGGATATGCCGGTGACCCTGACATCTCCTTCCGGTACTGATTACAGATTCGGTGGATTCTATTATGAGGAGAACACCTGGATGTTCCGCTTTGCCCCTCGAGAGGTTGGTGAATGGTCGTATAGCCTGAGTATTGGACAACACCAGGAATCGGGTACTTTTACCTGTGTGGAATCGGAGAACCCTGGATTTTTGCGGCTCAGTCCTTACAATCCCCGCCGTTTCACCTATACTTCAGGAGCCCCGTTTTATGTACTTGGAGTCCAGGACTGTCTGGAACATAGTGGTGTCGGCAACAACGAAATCGATAGTAGCAATTGGGGGGTAAACAGTCAAAAGAATCTCACTTTTGCGGAATACCTCGATGTCATGCGGAGCGCGGGATTCAACCTCTGGCGCCTGAATGCGAATAACTGCGCATTTCATCTGAATGAGAAACTGGATAAAGACAAGATCCCATACCGCGAGGAAAACAGCAAAATCTTCGACCAGTATGCAAAAACGCTCAAGGAAAAGGGCTTTGCCGTGTACCTCTGCATTTTCGGCATGAACTTTCCATGGCAGAAAGATAGCGTGCAGGCGCCCGAAAATATGGAAAAACTGAGGAATTTCCTCTCATTTGTGGTGAACAGGTATGGGGCGTACACAGATATTTGGGAGCTTGGGAATGAAGTGAGGTCCAAGACGTATCAGGATACATTGCTGCAGATTATGGCCGAGCATATCAGGGCTGTCGATCCACATGCAAAACCGATAAGTACCAGTTATGCCCGGGCGGAACTCGATTATATCGACATTGCGTCTCCTCACGGGTATATCAATACGTCCCCCGACAAATTCGACCGTTGGGGCCGCGGCAGGTTGGACGAATACGGAGAGCACGATAAGCCGATAGTTTATGGTGAATTGGGTAATGGTGGAACCTGCCCGTATGACACTATACACGAATACCCGGATGCTAGGCATGAGGACCGCTGGCGGGTAACGATATGGACAATGTTTTTCAGCGAGGTGATCCCGATATTCTGGCACACCGAAAACCGGAAATGGTGCGGGAACGGGCCAAAGAATTTCCATCTGGACACCCTGTCCATGAAGTATTTCCAGATTCTCACCGACTGGAGAGCCGAGTTTGATGCCGGGGCACGTGTTGTACCCGACCTGGTAGAAACATCCGATTCCGAAGTCCGGGGGTATGCAATGTCCGGAGATCGAAACTATGCCGTTTACCTTTACGATTGGGCGGGGTATGCATCGACGCGGTCCGGTTTGACAATCACGATAAACCCCTCCGATGTCGGTACGGGCTACTGGATGGATCCAAAGACCGGCGAGACGTTGAGTTCAATTATGGTTGATACGGAAGGCGAGCAGAGCATTTCCGTACCTGACTTCAGGGCCGACGCCGTTTTGAGGCTGTCGCTGGGAAGCACTTCGGCGAGAATCGGCGGTCCGGGAGTTAGTCAATCGGTACGTAAAGCAACCGGAAAAGCACCAGTATACAATATCCTCGGCAAACGGTTGCCCGACAATTCCGTACTGGTCCCGGGAGTGTACATCCGCGGAAAAGAAACCGTCGGAGCACGTTCCAGGGTTTTCCTGGAGCCTGCGCGATAGGCCCGGCTTTGCGGTACAAGCGGTGTGGGTCCATACGCGAATGAACAAGCCGGGGAGCGGGAATCAATGAATCGCGCACCGGCTTAGGCGGAATGCCGTGAGTCGATTGTCGAAGTCGGGTGAAGACTCTTTGCCCGACGCAATATCGTTTCCTTTTTCAGCCAGGTTCCCTTCCATGGTTCTAATGAATCCCGATGAGCAATAAAACAGGCGTTTCGCAGTATCCGGTTTTCGTCGCAGGCTACCGGCGTCTGTTTGAGAATGATTTGCGCAGCGCAATAGCCGGCCCTTCGCATGCCGAAATCCACGGTCGAAATCGGAAGATGCTTCCAGTCGGCGGCATTGTCAAAGGATAATGCCGAAAAATCTTTTGGCGCCCAGAGTCCCAAAGTCCGGACACATCGATTGAACAGCGACGCCTGGGCGTCATTTGGTAGAAGAAAGGCGGAAATCGGATGTTTTCCGATAATGGAAACTATGGGAGGCAGGCAGATAAGGGCATTGATTCGTTCCTTCTCCGGTAACAAACGACTGGTCGCGATGCATTCGGCAAGGTTGTGAAAGACAGGCGGCATCATCGCTTTTGCTTGACATGCAAGTGAATCAAGTCCTCTTCCTCCTGCTTGATCAAACTGCATATTCCGCGGAGACTCAAAGATTTCAATTGTGGAATCGATATCATTCGCGACGCTGCGCGCCAGGGCAATACGCCTTTCGACCCATTGAGCGTCGCTCCCGCGAAGATTTGGCACGGCTATTTTTGTGTGCCCCATTCCGTACAGTGTCTGTACCGCCGACTCTACGGCGCCGCGCTCGTATCGAATAGCTGTGAACAGAGGCTTCTTTGCGCCTTTTTCAAGGATTTCCGGCAAAATATTATCATTTCGGTAATTGTACCATATGACAGGCTTTATATCCGAAACGAGCAGTTGAAGCCATTCTTGCAACTGAGCGGTATCCCGCAGCGTAAGCAGACAAAGAGCGCCACGAAGCGAAATGCCCAACTGTCGTACAATGTTTCGAAGCGAATCAACGCCTTCGGCGGTCTCTACCACGCCTTCTTCATTATAGTGAGCGGAAGGAACCAAATAGGGAACGGGTCGCACCAACACAATTCTGACACCGTTTTCTTCGAGCACGGAAAAGAATTCCCCCAGAAAACTTCCGGTCCATTCAGAATGAAGGAGATAATGATACCGGGAAATGGCATACGGCGCCACGACCAGAACCGAATGCCGCATGCCGCGGATAGCGCCCCCGATGCTCGGTCTTTTGGCGCCAACCAGCCACTGCCGCCCCTCACGGCGGCAAAAACCCTTTCCCGCCAGAAAACGCAGCGCCTCCGTGGCAGTACCCGCCGATACGTGATACAACTCGCATAATGCCGCGTTTTTGGGGAGCGGCGACGAATCCCGCAAAATGCCCGTCTCAATTTGCTCTTGAATTTTTGACGCAAGCCTTTGCGCGGAAGAATTCAGCTTTTGCCCGAAGCAATCGGCATTGATCCTTTCTTCACCCGCAAGCTTCAACCCCCTTCCCCGCGACGTTTCCAGCAGGCCCTCCCTGCAAAGCGCATCCACCGCACGCCACATAGTGACATACGAGACGTCATAACGCGTGGCCAACGCTGCGATTGTCGGACGCCGCCCGACAAACAGGTCAGAGAGTTCACGTTTCATCTTCGGCAGCAAATAGTTCACGATTCCGCCACCATTTCTGCATCTGTTGCCCATATTTTTCGCCTGTATTCGCCTTTATACCCGGATTTCGTATTCGAGAGTGGCTGTACGAGAAAACGCCTTTCGAAAATACGATTTGACGCTATATTCATTTAATATAGTATAAAATCAAAAACGTCCGTCGACAACTGTCTATCCAATTACATTATTGCCATTGCCTGTCTCGAAACCCGCTTTGGTGTGTCCTCGACCGGCGGTCCGGCAACGCGTTACAACGAGCCCTGGTTTCGCAGTCGAGAACCGCCGTACCGAGCGGAGCCGAGGCGATGTCCCGAGCGGAGCGTTGCATTGCGCTGCACTGCGCTGCACTGAGCGGTGTCGAAGTGAGCGATGTCGAAATGCCGAGGGATAGAGCAACAGCTCACGCAGAATGCCGTGAGTCGATTGCGAAACCTGGGCTAGGCACAAGTAAGTACCTCCGCGGAGATACGGCGATTCTAAACTGCGAATCCGGAAACTTTTGCGGCCGGTTTGCTCACCGGCTCGGGTTTTCAGACAGACACTATTTGACCAGGTTTATCAGAAAGGAGCTAACCATGTCTGAAAAGGGACATTCGGTTTCCCGTCGAGGGTTTATAGGAATGAGCGCCGCCGCGGCCGGTGCGATGTATCTCAACACCGGCGTGAAAGCGGGAAAATTCGCGGGGAGCAGACCAAATCTGGTGCTCATACTTACCGATGACCAGGGCTATGCCGATCTAGGCTGCTTCGGAAGCAAGGGCTTCAGTACCCCTCGTATCGACCAGATGGCCGCGGAGGGCGTAACATTTACGAGTTTTTACACCAACGGGGCGGTGTGTTCGCCCACGCGTGCCTCGGTCATGACCGGGCGGTATCCGGGTCGCACCGGCATTAGGGGCGTGGTTCATGCACATGAAGACGGTGGATTGAATCTGGACGAGATTACGCTCGCCGATGCATTGAAGCCCGCGGGTTATGCCACCGCCTGTATCGGCAAGTGGCATCTGGGCCACGCCGAAGAAGAACAACTGCCCCACCGACGGGGATTCGACTACTGGTACGGTATCCCTTACAGCAATAACATGAATCCCTCTATCCTGATGAGAAACGGTGAAATAATCGAGGAACCGGTTGATCAGGCAACCCTCACGAAACGCTACACCGACGAGGCAATCGACTTTGTAACCGAAAACAAGGATAAGCCGTTTTTCCTCTATCTTCCCCACACGATGCCGCATTCTCCGCTCTATGCAACCGATGAATTTCGGGGGACCACTGAGAAGGGGATTTACGGCGATGTCATGGAGGAGATCGATTACCACACCGGACGCCTTCTGGATACGCTCAAAGAACTCGATCTCGATGGAAACACGCTGGTGGTTTTCACCTCCGATAACGGTGGACGTGAATGCCCGGAGGACAGTGCTGATTGCAGTGATCGAGCGGATAACACGCCTTTTCGCGATGGTAAAGGATCGAGCTTCGAAGGCGGGAGCCGCGTACCGTTTGTTGTGCGTTGGCCCGGAGTTATACCCGAAGGGAAAACGACCGATGAAATTGCCGCCACCATGGATTTTTTTCCGACCTTTCTTGGCGCGGCCGGCGCGGCTCTTCCATCAGACCGGGTGATAGACGGTCATGACATTTTGCCGTTGATGAAAGATCCGGACAATGAAGAATCGCCCCATTTGGCATTTCGCTACACAAATTCTCTTCGCATGGGTGACTGGAAACTCAAGCCGGGTCAGGGGTATGGCAAATACGAGCTGTATAATCTGGCCGAAGATATCGGTGAAACAACCAATCTCATAGACCAGGAACCGGAAAAATTCGAAGAACTAAAGAGTTTGAGTGGCGAGTTTCGTCGGGCTCTCAGGGACGGGAATCCGGTTCCTCAAAAAGCGGCCGTCATTACAAAGCCTCTATCCGCAATCAGGAAAGCGATAACCGGTCAATCGGGGTCATCCAGAAGATATGACTTGCGGGGAAGAACGGCTGCGACCGGCGACGCCCCTGGTCTGAAGGTTCTTAAAGACGGAAAAAGAAGGGTTGGCTTTGGCGGCAGACATTCGAACAAGCACTGAACGAGGTTTAGCGCGCCGACTCACGGCATTCTGCGTGAGCAATTCTATCGTTTGACCCCAAAAAAGAGCCCCGCATACCCGGCCAAAGCACAAGTATGCGGGGTGGAATCATCGTCATCCCTGCGACGGTTCGATTACCGTGGGGCACGCTGCACGATCGTCAATTTCCGTCGCTTATGATCACCGGTACGGAGCCGTACCGAAACGATATAGGCGCCGGGTCTCAACCCATTTAAAGAAACATGGTTTCTGTTGACCGCGGTATCGGTTTGTTCATACCTCGCTACCAGGCTTCCACGAGCGTCGAACACCCGGATTCCCTTCAGAAGCCCATCGCCATTCTCGACCGTGATGCCATGCATCGTGATCGATATTCGGGGAGTAGCGAGATTTGGAGCTGTTGCGATCTTTCGTTCCGCATATTTAACGGGATCACCGTTAATCTGTCGGTCCAGCTCGAGTCCCTGAATATTACCGGGGGTGGCATCATACTTCGGCCAGACCAGTTCACCGGCCTCCTCTCTCGCCTGTTCGTCTTTTGTGTAGGCGCCGTACTGCATTGAATTACAATCTATCCAGGTCATGATCTTGTGGAACTCTTCTTCGGTAAGGCGCTGACGGTGTTCTTGCTCCAACAGTTTTTTACCCATTCTGGAGTAGTTAGCGCCGAAATAGCCGGGAATGGTTCGTGAACCGCCTACCATGTCTTTTCCAATGTGACCGTTACCCGACCCATGGAAAAAGAAAAGATATCCCGGTTCCTTCAGGTCGCTTTTGCGGTATCCCGCGATGGAATCGTAAACCAGGTACTGGGGACCCGAAGCATTCTTGTCCTTATGACAGCCCACACAGTTGTTGCTCTCCAGAATTGGTCGTATGTGCCGGGGAAAACTTATGGGCTCGAGTCCGATCGCTTCAGGCTCCGGCCGACTTGGTGCACGTTTCATTGCCTTGTTCGTAGTTGGCACCGGCACTGTCAGCTTGTCCTCATGACATCCGATACAGGACAGGTTCTCCCCCGGATGCACAAATGCATCGGATCGCATGGAATGCACCGCCATTTTGTTCTCATCGAGCAATTGAAAGTATATGGCTTTCTCGATTGGTGCCTCACAGTATACACTGCCGTCGTCCTCAACCGGGACTATTCCCAAAGACATTCGGGTATTTGCCCCGTGAGGTCCGGAACTGGGCGTATTGACGCTGCTGGGACAGGGGAACAGTTGCACGATACGCATCCATTTGATGTTGTAGTCCTCGGGCCACGGCATGTCGGCTTCATACACATTATTGATGCTTATCGTTGCCCGGTAGTGCTCGTCACTGCCGCTACGCTCACCCTGAAAGGTTCTGGTCGGCACGATAGGCGGCGAATCCCGCGGCTCGAGTGGAATGGGGTCGATCGATGAAACGCTGTCGTCAAAAGCCCAAAGCAACTGCAAATTACCGAACCGGTCGAGAAGATACAGGTTGTGCTTGATTGGGTGGTTTTTGCTCTCGTCATGCACATTGATATAACCATCTTTTTCGCGGGGATATCGGTATTGTGACAGTTTCGGGTCGTGAGAGCAGATGAAATAATCTTCGCTCAGCGGGTATGCGGTTCCCCAGATCAATGAATTTTTGGGTCCTTCCGACTCGGGAAAAGGATCCAATGGATTCAACCGCTTCACCTGACTCATGTTGCCGTCGTCGGCAACGGACGGATCGATAATAACCAGCGACCCGAATGCGCGGCCATGATGTGGGGCGGCGGTAGCGACGTATTTCACCGAAGACGGAATTGAACGAATATTCATTTCCATCCATGGTCGAGTGCCGCGACCGGCATTCGGCCGTTTGTACCACGGGATATCGGCATCCAGAGTATGATACGGATGAGGGTAATTTCCGTGCGGCGCGCGTGGATCGGTACCGTCGGGACCGCTTATCCAGATATGGTGAGCGATATCGGAATCGCGGTCAACATAGTCCCATCGACAATACACGAGCTTCCCGTCATTATTGATACTCGGGTGCCATTCATTTGTCTCGTGATAGCTAATGGGAATCAGGTCGGAGCCGTCACTTTTGCATCCGTACAAACAAAAAGTCGGTTTAGTATGACAGCGTCCACTGCCGCCCCGCCGAAGAGACACGAAAACCAGCCGTTCGTCGCCGGGAAGCCAACAGGGGTCCCAATCACCTTGCCCTCCGGCTTCTGTAATCTGCCGCAATTCGGATCCGTCCCTATTCACGGTAAACAGGTTGAGATCATACGAGAACGCGATCTTGTTACCGTCAAAAGAAATATCGGGTTGAATTGCACAATCGCCGAGTTTTTCGCCCTTCCACGTACCGTTCTCAGCCACTGAGTTTTCGAGAACGTCGACTACACTGGGATTATCACTCCAGGGATTGAGAAGATAACAGATTCGGGCCGGTGACCAGTCTCGGCATTTGAGATACTGGTTCACCATGTGGCTACGGTTCTTGGCGTTTGGAATCCAGAATCGATTGAAAAGAAGCGTATCCGCCGTCAGAAGCGGATTCTTGAAAGCAACCGTTCTCTGAATTTCGCGAACCTCCCGATATTTCGCCCGACGCTCTTCTTTGTTCGTCATGCCTTGTGCCAGGGACTTTATGGAAGCCAGATTGTCGGAATATGAACTCAGACCGGCGACACTTTTAGCCGTGAGATCGGCAATCAGTGCTTCGGTTCGGCGAATAACGACATCCAGGGGATCGGTATCTTCGGGCATGATGTAAGCCTGGGGGTCATAGGTTTCATTTTCCAGCCTCTGATGATAATCGTCTTTGAGTTTTGTATACCTATCGAGGTGAAAGGCGGTATGGAGATACTCGTCTTCCCAGCTTTGGCGGACATTTTCCGCTATATCAGCCCTGAGAAGCGAGTTTGATAGCAGAAGAACGCTAATCAGCAGAGCGGTTTTCGGGTTTATATGCATTTCGCATGCCTCCGGCTGGAGTTTGGGTTTTTGAAACTGTTCAGACATTCGGCGGTGAGAGAATATGCATTCGAAGCCCCAGACGGGCGGCACCCACCGCGGGAATCGCGAAATTATCAGTGAAAGCTAGTGCTTATTTCGTGACGGCCCCTGGTAATAATTTAAGGCCTCGGACCCCGAGAGTCACCACCGAATACCTGACTCATAATCCAGAAAACTTGATCAGAAGTGCATGTGTTGATGGACCCATGGGGTTCCGTCTCCATCCGAGTCCGAGCGTCTCCTCCCGCTGGGACCACCGTGAGGGGAAAACTTGTGGATCACAGCAAAAGCAATTTCCTATCAATTGATTGCGGATTTATGGTTGCACTCCGGAATTATGGTGTATACTCGCACACCATTTGTTTCACTCGTTCGAGTTTGGCCACATGTCACGATCATTGCCGGATCTTCAGAAGGATGCAGGTGCAAGGGCAGAGGAATCTTGCTATCGCTATGTCAAACCACGACGCAGCAGTATAATTCCTTCCAGCACGGAAAATACTGAGGTGGGAGATGATTTCTGGCCTTTAGTAGGACGCCGCAAGTCGAGAAATCGGAAATGCATGACTGCAGCTCCGTCCCCATGGCACAACATGGCGGGGGCAAAATGCACTGCCGCAGCTCCGTCCCCTCCCCAACAAAGTGAGCGATTTCAGGGGCCGAATGTGTCATACAACACAGAAAATACACCCGAAACTTGGGCTAGCCCAGGTTTCGGGGGCAACAAAAACAAAAGGGGAGGGGACAGTGGGGAAACTGGAGCACGCAGTTGTCTTGAGATTTTTTGGCCTTGGCCTTACGCTTTCCATTCTCGGATGCTCCACGGACGTGAATCAACCATCCAGGTCCGAAAGTGGGGTTTTCAACGATTACTATCCAGGCACGGAGCGCTTCGGTGAGTATGGTACGAACCAGTTCGTGTCTACAATCCAGGACAGCCTGTCTACCTTTGGGGTCGACGTTGATGCCGGTTCATATACCTTTGGCAGAAAGAAAATCAGACAGGGCGTCCGTCCTCCGGCCAATTCGGTGCGGGTCGAGGAATACGTGAACTACTTTGATTATGGCTATGCAGTGCCCGAAACCGCACCATTCGCAGTTTACACCGATGTCGGGCCTTCGCTTTTCCGGGGAGACAGTCTGCATGTCCTGAGGATAGGCATTCAGGGGCGGGAACCCTCAGCAGAGCGTGCACCCTGGAATCTGACATTTCTCGTAGACGTCTCCGGGTCGATGTCTTCACGACTTGAATTCGTGAAGCAATGCCTTTACCTTCTTATAGACAAAATGAAAACCGATGATATGCTGTCCGTGTGCACCTATGCGGGAACCGCCAAAACAGTTCTTCATCCTACTGGAATAGAAGATCGTGGACGGGAGGAAATAAAGGAAATCCTGGCGGGGCTGACATCGGAAGGTAGTACCGCGATGGCGGCGGGATTGAATAATGCTTACTCTCTCAACAAGAACCGGTTCCTTGAGAACGGTGTGAATCGGGTAATCGTATGTTCCGATGGAGATGCGAATGTCGGGGCAGGCACTCACGAGGAAATACTCGAGCAAATAGAAGAATATGTGAATCAAGACATTTTCCTTTCTACACTGGGTTTCGGCACGGGTAACTATAATGATCAGATGATGGAGCAACTGGCGGACAAAGGAAACGGCAATTACTACTACCTTGATAGTAAAGAGGAAGCCGACCGCCTGTTTGGTGAAGAACTCAGCTCGGTGGTGGAGGTGGTTGCCCAAGACGTGAAGGTACAGGTCTGCTTCAATGCAGACGCTGTGAAGCGGTACCGATTGATTGGCTACGAAAACAGAGCGATTGAGGACAATGCTTTCGGACATGATACCACCGATGGAGGAGAAATCGGCTCAGGCCACAGTGTTACAGCCCTCTATGAACTGGAAATGATACCCAATGGCGCATCTCAAGTGGGAAGAGTCGTCCTGAAATACGTGGATTCCGTATCCGGCAACAGCGGAACACTGGTTGAATTCCTCGGCCTTCAATCGGGAGCCGGTTCAGATAGATTCTATTTTGCACAAGCCGTTGGGGAGTATGCGGAAATTCTACGCGAAAGTCCACATGTCCGGAGTTCATTGAGCGAAGTCCGCGATGCGCTT
The DNA here is from genome assembly GCA_964346405.1 of uncultured Fibrobacterota bacterium. Classification (GTDB taxonomy): domain Bacteria; phylum Fibrobacterota; class Chitinivibrionia; order Chitinivibrionales; family CAYFVL01; genus CAYFVL01. Next base: position 37,952 of record CAYFVL010000002.1, on the reverse strand, counting down.
TGGGAATACCATGTCCCCGGACGGGAAAAGGAGATCGAGCTGATCGATTTGTGCGAATCAATGGTTGGGAGATGACTATTGCAACCTCATTCGTTTAGTGTAAAGTAAAATGTGGCTCCTTTGCCGACTTCACTTTCCGCGGAGGAGATGGAAGGCGATCGCGGTGTACCCCCAAGTTTCGCAGTCGAGAGACGCCGTACCGAGCGGAGCCGAGGCGATGCCCCGAGCGAAGCGTTGTGTTGAGCGTAGTCGAAACATCGAGGGGTAGAGCATCATGCGTAAGATCGTGCAACAGCTTACGCATAATGCCGTGAGTTTATTGCGAAACTTGGGCTAGTCGACCCATGCGGGACCAAACGTGCTTTTACTCTTTACGCCGACCACATGCACGAGGTACATCCCCGCCCCAAGTCCCGCCGTGGGGAGCCTTACATGGCCCCCGTCGGTTTCCGCCGTCGCCGGCGACATAGCCCGGACGACCCGGCCGCGGGCGTCAAGTACCTGAATACGAGTGACGCGGCCGAACTCTGAAGCGAGGCTGAGACATAGGACGCCAGAGGACGCGTGACGCAGAATCGCCGTCCCGCTTTTCACACTACGCACGGGTCGAGGGGTGCTCACGGACAACGGGTCAACGTATATCGTGGTGTCGACCGTCGGGGGTGCGGCGGGGACCTCCTCGAATCATAACGATGCCCCCCAAAATGCAGACTTCGGCGGGTGGCCACCATCGTAGTATACATGCCCAGACCCGTGTTGTCGGTTACGTTGTCGAACCGGTTCCATCGAGAGCCGGTCGATGTGACATATTTGACTTCCGAACGAAATGAACCGCCGTCTTCTTCGAACGCGTACACCGTATCCCCGCGCGCGCAGATGGCCGAAAGCCAACAGTCTCCACTCGCACCGACCCCCTGTCTGAGCCCGCCATCGAGCCCCACAAACGCCGTGCCGTCGGCGGAACGGTAGGCCTGGTCGTTGAACGGCTCGAACCGGCTGTTGAGCATTCCTGCGAACACGTGTGTCGCGGTTGAGACGAACCCGGCCCGAACGTGGTGAGGATTCGCGAGGCCCGTCAAATCCTCCCAGGAGGCGAAATCGGTGGTTCGCTTGGCATTCGTTGAATAGACGTAGCCGTCGGCAACCCAGCACCTTCCCGGATCCGAGGCCTTGGCCTCGAGCGACAGACCGGAAATGAGTGACAGCGTTTGCGTGTTGTTAAAGTAAACATCACCTTCGTACACGAACAGGCTCGGATAGCCGCCGACATAGTCGTTGGTCGAGACAGCGATCTCGTCCCATGTCGCGCCGTGATTACCGCTCACGTAGATTTTGTCGTCACCTGTGGCGTAAACCTTCCCACCGTGCGAAACGACATCGTACATCGGAATCCCATGCATCCCGATATTCTTCCACCGCTCACCATGGCTGGTCGACCGCCATACACCGTCATCGGTCACGCAGTAGAGCGTGTCGCCCTCGAAACCGGCGGCGGTCATCCTGGTGATCGTCTGGTACCCCAAGCCCTTGTTGGCCGCATACCACGTACGACCATCATCGACCGAACGGAATACGCCGATGTCCGTGGCTGCCAGGAGATAGTTCTCCGACGCGTCCACGTCGTGAATCTCTCTCCACGGCCCGACCGTCGCCGGAGTGACCGTTGCACCGTCAGACGATATCCGGTAGAGCGCATTGCCGATTCTATCGACACAGTATAGCTCTCCGCGGGCACCCCTCAGGAATCCTCTCTTTATATCGGCGTTCGTCCGGGTAAAACGTGCACCCCCGTCGTTCGACACGTACAGTCCTGAACTGTCTCCCGCGACCGCGTACACCCGATCGTTCATTGTGTAGATGGAAACGCATTCCGGTTCGAACGAAGAGGGGCTCCACGACGTTCCGTCGTCATCGGAGTAGAACAATCCGGTGCGGCTGCTTACCGCCACCATGCGCCCATCGAGCTTGGCGAATCGGGAAAGCTGATGGATATCGACTGAGTTGACGGGAACCTGCGACCACGTTCCCTCCGATAGATCGCACACGTACTTGCCAATGGAAAGCACCGTGCCCGACCAGTACATATGACGATAGAACGAGGCGTAGCCTGACGGTCCGCTGAGTTCGCTCCATGTGCGTCCTTTGTCATCCGAACGGTAGGTACTCCGCCCGGCGTGGACGTAGATGGTGTTGCCGATTGCAACAGGCGGATCGGTGAACGCGGTTCCGCCGGCCGGGAGCACAACTCCCGATCTGGACCATTCCGCCCCTGCATTGACACTCTCATAGCCCAGCATTTTGACACTCCATGCATCGCCGCCGGGTATATTGGAGGGCAATTCCGCACGAGCGAATACCGTACCGTCGACATGCAATAGGCCGAACGTCTCCTGGCCCTCCGGTGCACCGACAACCCGCCATTCACCGACCTGTGCATCCGCACCGGCAACCAAAGCCGCAACCGCGACACATCCGGCAACCAGTGCCGCCCCCGTACCTTTCCATCGTATCACATTCCCCTCCTCCTGCTGCAAGAGATTCATACCGGTTGCACAAGATAGTCGTGCAATAGCGACCAAGGACTTCCCCCGAAGGATTTCTTTAAATTCCATCAAACCAGGGGGTGGCACAACGGCGCACAATGCAATTAAAGTAATCCTTGATTTTCAGAATAAACAAGTTTTTTCCAAGGATATTTGTGATTCAGACGCTGGGGGGACCGCGACGGTGGGCATGGCCCAAATGGTCGACCCCACTTCGGTCTGCTTCGAACCGTAGATTATCTGTCGGTTTCGCGCCCCACCCGGCAAGGCTTGGGCGTTGCTTTATCCGGGCAGGCGCGTGGGGCCAGGGGTATTTGCTTTGGCTTGTGGGGGCAGAGTTCAGGGACCCACGTGAACTTCCTCTTGTTATCGGCGATCTTGTCCTTTATGTTCACGCGACCCGACTCATCGAGATCGGGTATGACCTCTGTGTAGAAATCAGGTCAAATACGCCGAAGTTCCTTATATACTATGACACTGTTCTTGCCTTTTTGAGATTCGGCTTTCAGGGTATCTGAGGTGGGCCCACTGAAGTGCCCCGACTGTGGCGGAACAATGAAAATTGTGGGATTCATCGACCACCATCAACAGCCCGATGTGGTCGAGCGAATACTGCGCCACCGCGAACTCCGGCGAGAGCCTTCACAAGACTCCGACAGGCTGAGTGCATCCCATGGGCCCACCAGACCCCAAAGCCATGGCTCCAGACGAAGAACTGACCTACGACGCGAATTTCTTCGATAGACAGTGTGCATGAGGTTTCCACAGAAGGGAAGTGGCTATGCGGGAGCTATGGCTCACGGGCTCAAATAGCGTCTTCTACGAGCGGAATTGACCCACATCCGACACGACCAAGTGTTGAGACCGCTCCTGATTGAGAGACCAAACATCAAGAAAATCGTGAAAAACGGCAGTCTTTGGGACGCAAGTCGGGGGCGTAATGTGTGGCGGGTAGGATATACGAATGGATCCTTCGTACGTTCCGTCGTTTTCCTGGGAATGTAACTAGTGTCCGTCCGAAAAGTCCTGTTTTCGCTCGGATTGATGAAGCAAACCGGCGATTTCAGCCTAAAACGGGCGCTTCGACAGGCTCAGCGTCCGTTTTAGGGACTTTTCGGACAAGCACTAACTACTGCAAGCCGGGCCGGGCGTCACGAGATAATGAAAACAGGACCTCGGCCGTATCGTATCGCGAACACAAGGCGGTAAGTTTAATATCTCCCCGTTTCATCCCGAGATCGACCAGGGCTGCAATGTAGGACTCCTGCGCGCCCGGCGGGAGATGTACCGGGCATAAGCCTTGGAGCTGGTTGTGGTTTCGTGCATGACGATAGTGGTACGAGCGCCCACAAAACGCTTTTTCGATATACGTCGCAAGCGTTCGAATGTGCGGCATTTGAATTTCCGACGACCCTTCTACAAAAAGTACGTAACCGAATCCGGCCGATTCGGAATCGGATGACCCCGGGGTCGGGGAGTTCTCTGGGTTTCCATTACGGGAGCTTTCGGAATTCTCTGAAGTCTGATGATCCAAGCCGTTTTTGAAGGGGAATGACTGGTCATGCGGTCCAGGCTGCTTCAAAATAGGGTAACGCAGCGGGGCAATAACGATAAAATTCGGATTGACGCCGGTGTGCGGTACGGCTTCACTGAGTATACCGGATACGAATTCTTCCGAAAGCTTCTCCCCGACGAGGTCGCAAAAGGACGACTCCTTGGCAATGAAACGAATTCCCGGGGTTCGGCCGAACCCTTTTTCGATCTCCACAATATCTCGAAGGCGGTATCGGTACAGTCCACCGCCGTTGGTAAGAATCACCGAGTACCTCTTCCCCCGTTTGACTTTCCAAAGCGGTATGATCGTATCATCGGATTGATCGACAAATTCCATTACATGAGATAGCACGGCAGCGGATTGTCGACCGAAAATGGGGAATGAAACGATACCCTCGGTGGCGATCAGTCCTTTGGATTGGATGACGGCACGGGGGAAAATCGTGCGAATGCGACGAACTGCATGAGCAGAGGTTCCGCCTGTCCAGCAGCTAACCACGGTGAGACCGGGCCAGATGCGAGATCCATAGCCTGAAAGGGATGTGTCGATCATCGACAGATGTTTCGCCCGACGGTCGTTCCTCCCAAGGCGTCTTTCGAGCTTTGACCGTATATCGTCGGAAATGTGCAGCTCTCCGGGGAAGCTTCCTGTCCGTAAGGTTTCCAGCAGTGACGGGTAGAGATCATCGAGCTTGTCCAGCATAATGGTGAGAAAACTCGGGTGCCAGATTGAGAGTAACCCAAGACGGCGCGCTTTCAGCAGAAATGTCAGGGTGACAAACTCGAAAGTTTCGGCATCATGCAGATGGCGAACTTCGCCGGGAACCGCCATGAGCGTTTCAGCCACGGCACGCTGTGCGGCGGTAAGGTATTCGGCGTCGGAATCAAATCCGATCGGGACCGTACTGTCCACACGTTCGTTAGCGGTATTAGGAGAAATGGACCAATACTGGCTGCGAAAGAAGAGCCGGGGATATTGAATGAAAAGAGCCCCGATCCAGGGAGAAATCGCGGCCTGAAACCGTTTCTGAAGTTCGGCCGTGTAGGGGACATATTTCGATCCTCCACTTGAGCCCGAGGTAGGCTCCAGTAGTCTGACTTTTTCGGCGGTCAGGACGTTTTCATCGCCATTCATGATACGTTCTATATACGGTTCCAGCTCGGAATAGTCTGTAATCGGCGGCGGCACTCCAAAATGGTTGAGATAGCACGATGAACGGTTTTCGTCGTATGTACTTTTGGAAAGCCTATTTTGAATGAAATGTGGAAAAAAGGAAGCTACAACATACGAAAGCAAACCCGGAATGCAGGAAATGAACCAGAACAGATTGACGGTGAAAAGCTGCATAGACTTCATTCTGCTACCCTCAGGTCGTGACCGGTGTCGCATTCAGATCATTACGGTTGTCGGAACATCCGACACCACGTCGACCCTGTAAAGGAGTTTCCCATATTACACGGGCAGTGCGGATTACGCGACGAGCCGGGGCGCTGAAATTTTCTCCGGTAAGCGGGGCTATGCAGGTGAGTTCATCCCCGCGTGCATACCCGGGGTTACTTTTAAGGAAAAAATTAACATGAGGATCCTGGAGGCATCTTTCGGGCACGGTCGCCAGCGGTGCACACAGTCGGTCCCTGGCGTCGTCGAACTTCACTAACCCATCTGATGAGCAGTAGTTTTCGTTGAATTTGTATCGCCCTGCGAAATCGAGCAGTCCTCGGTAAAAAGCCGGAGTCTCCCGGTTCCATACCGGGTAAAACTCATGGAAGAATGTCGGAAGGAACCGGTACGTCCGGTAGCCTTTCGATATGAGAAACCAGTAGAGGTCAGCGTTGTTCTCCTGTTCGAGTAGACGGAGAACGAATCGGCCGAATGCCCCGGCGATCCCGCCGCTTTGCCAGAACCTGGGGTCAACAATCGTGTCTCCGCTGAACAGGAAAATTGTTTGGCGGTCTCCCATAGCATGGTATATGAGCTGTATGGTGCTGAAACCGTGCAGACCGCCGGATTCGTCATGCAGGAGTATTACGTAGTCTTTCTCGAAAAGATCACGCATAAAGGCGCCTTCGCGGACGTTGTCGAAATGGGTTCGCTGAAGATCAAACATCTCACGACGTGTGTCCATGCTGATCTGTTTCGTACCGGTAATTGTGGCGGTTAGCGGCATAATTTTACTCCTTTAAAGCATTGATGATTCGATGTGTGGAATTCTGGAAGCGTTAAATGTTGTCTCCGGGACAGAATTCCACGAGACTGAATACAAACGGCTGTAGTAATTCATTTTCGGTATCATTCTCGGCATGCCGAGAAGCGGATCTTTCTCATGTTGCGAAAAGACAAGAAATGCACATCCTTTGGAGAATGCCAGATTGCACGCCGAAGAGATAAGCCGTCGAAGAGTCCGGTGACTATGGTCGCGAACGCAACAGAATGCCAGGTGAGCTGTCGGCAGGTGATTCCCGGGCGACGGCAGAGGACGAAACCCGGCGGCCGACGCCGGGATGTTGAGGATGGGACGGAGGCCGGATAAAAGCGGCGAGTATCCCGTGATGAGGTGCTGCTTGCTGCTGCGCTGATCCCAGACAGCGGCAAGACCCATTATGTAGCCGTCCCTCCGTGCAATCACGAAATCGTCTGCCGATAATCCCCGTAGTCGAGCCGTACCGAACATCGATTGATCGATACAAGGGAAAAACTGTCGTTTGGCCCCTTCAGTACGCAAAAACCGGCAGTATTCCAGGAGTTCATCTTTTCTACCCCGGTGAACACTCACCGGCGAAACCGGCGAAAAAATCGATCGTTTTCTCAGTGGAATAGCAGAGGTGACTATTCGTCCGAGGTCGTTGTATGTGGGCATACCGGCTCTGCCGCCGGTAAGAATTCCGCGGGCATGATGATTGTCTTCGACTATAGTGGTGAGGTGCAGAGAGCTTGGATTGTCGGTCGCGAGTTTGCGCAGAAAACGGTATCCCCGGGCAAGGAGTAATCCATTGCGATACTCCTTCCGAATCCGCAAACCTGAAAGATAGGCAATTTCTCGAGGTATTCCATCCAAATACATACTCCGAATGCTCCGAACTCCCATGCCGATAATACGCTTATCATCCTTATACACGAAGAGATCGTGGCGGTCTCCATCGAGAGCAAGCGATTCGACAACCGAGGGATGCCTGCAGTAGGCAAGCTCAACGACACCCGGCATCGGCGTGTCGCGAAGAAGTTGATTCAAAGCGGCGTCGCTGGAATTATCGATTACCAGGATTGGCCTCATGAGCAGATACGCTCCTGTCCTTCGGCATCGACTGATTTCGGCTTCGCGACTCGCTTCTCAACGTGAACCCCCGGGAGTCCAAAAGGAAGTCCCTGGCGGCGAAGCACATCTTTTCGGCCGATAACGCTTTGACTAAAGTAAATGAGTGTTTTTGCCAATGAGGAACAATTTGATTGAAAATTGGAGGAACGATAGAGAACCGAGAGAGGACTATAAAATTTCCTCCGATAGGTAAGGCATGTTTCAGCGAGAGCGTCGGGAGATAATTGCCCGGGCTCGAATACCACTTCCCCAAAGGTGCGCTCCCCCGACAGCCACCACTTCTCATCCCTGAGCGAGCCGTTCAAAAGCAGACGTTGATACAATGGAGTCCCGGGAAAGGGGACCAGATGGTTGAATGCGGCGAAGAAAAACTTGCTTCTTTTGGCAAATGCAAGTGTTCGTCTGAAAGCGTCAACCGTGTCGCCGTCATATCCGAACACGAATGTTGCGTATACCCCCAGTCCCGCTTTTCGTAGGGTCGCGGCCGCCGAGTCGTAGTCTCCCATTGAATAGTTGATTTGTTTACCCATTGCGGTCAGATTGTCCCGATTGAGCGATTCAAACCCTATCAGTACACCGGCGCATCCACTCTGTTTCATTAGTGACATCATTTCCGGGTCTCGTGCCAGATTCAGGCTGACCTGGCCAATCCACTGTACTTTGAGAGGAATCAGAGCCTTCAGCAGCGTGACCGTCCTGGCGCGATCTACCATTATGTTGTCGTCGATGAAGAAAACAAAACGGAATCTGCGTTGTTCGATTTCCGTGACTACCTCGTCGACGGAGCGAGGAAAGTACTGTTTCTTGAAAAATGGACTAATGGAACAGAACTCGCAAGAAAACCGACATCCGCGCCCGGTTTCAATCAGCGTGACTCCGGTGTATCTTTTGTCGGCATAGATTGCGCGGTCGGGCAACACGCCGGCAAAAGAGTTGTCTTCACCGGTATACCGTCGTGCAAGCCTCCCGTTTTCGTAGTCGGACAGAATCCGCGGCCAGGTATCTTCAGCGGATCCAACGGCAACGCTCTCGGCATACTGCTCGACTTCATGGGGACACAACGTCGCATGAAATCCGCCCATTACTACCGGGATCCCTCGACGGCGGTATTCGCCTGCTATCTGGTAGGCCCTTCGTGCAGTGTATGTCTCCACGTTAACGGCAACCAGATCGGTGCCTGTGTCGTAGTCAATCGGCTCCAGTCGATCGTCGAAAAATTCACGAGTTATGTGTTCCGGCGTTAGCGCCGAAAGCATTGCAACCGCCAGGGGCTCCATGAGCCACCCTTTCACGTACTCATTGCTGTCAGGTTTCCTCCCCACACAGGGCATAATGAAGGTGACTTTCATTGTGTATCCTTTCCGTTCCCAAGATGCATGCCATGCTTTGTGTAAACTTCGGTTCTGAACAACAAACTGTATCTCAAAAAGAGCCCCACACGAAAAATGCTCCGCATATTGGTCCGTGTGTCAAGCAAGCGTTTTGCGATGGATAACGGACTGTTGAACTTCTGTCGAGCCGATTGACAGGTCTCCGTGAGGCGGTCCGCGGTCATGTGTTTCGGCTTGATTGCTGCATGATTGAACCGATAGTCATCATGAAGCCACCACGCACCATCGTACAGGTGACGGTTTTCTTCGGCGATTCTCCTGTAGAGGGGAGTGCCGGGGTAGGGGAGCAGTATGTTGAAGGCGGCAAAGGCGAATTTGTTTTTGATCGCCCACGCTACAGTATCCTCGATACTGCTCACGGTGTCAAAATCATGGCCAATCGTAAATGCCGCCCATATCTGGAACCCATGGTCTTTTAGCGCGGTGATCTGCTCCTCGTAGTGCGAAAAGTTGTGGGTATTCGTATGTTTGTTCATCAATTTCAGATTGCTGTAGACAATGGACTCAAAGCCACAGACAAACCCCAGACAGCCGCTCTCCCGCATGAGTTTGAGCAATGCCGAATCGTCCGCTACATCGATACTCACCTGGGTCACCCAGTGTACTTTGTATTGTTTGAGCCTCTGCAACAATGCGCGTGCTCTCGGGCGGTCTGCAGTGAAGTTGTCGTCCACGAAAAAAAGCAATTTACCGCACCGTGATACCTCTTCGAGTACCGATTCCGTTGAGCGGCAGAAATGACTCGAGGAAAAATAGCGCGCAGTTGCGCAGAATGAACATGAGTGCGGACATCCTCGGGAAAATTGCAGGAGTGAAACAGGGAGATACCCCTTTCCCGCAAAAAGGTCTCGCCGTGCGGGGCCGGTGCTTTGTGGAGAGGCGACTTTGCGGCGTTTCGCCTTGTATTGCGGTTTCAGTGTAAGGTTGCGCGCGTCTTCTATCACCGTGAGCCATCCCCATTCGGCGTCGCCGATGTATACACTATCGCAATGTCGACGGACTTCGTCGGGTATCAGTGTCGGGTGCATACCGCCCATAACCACCGGAATACCGCGGGACCGATATTCACGGGCAATCTCGTATGATCGCTTCGCCGTGAAAGTTTCGACCGTCAAGGCCACCAGGTCGGTGGGAGCATGATAGTCAACCGGTTCGCAGCGATCGTCGTAAAAGGAAACCTCTACGTCCGGTGGAACCATAGCGGCAAGCACGCCGATATTTAGAGGTTCCATTCTTCCGGTGTCTCTATAGGGGCCGTGGGCCAGAGTTCCCATGTTCGGTTTAATCAGCGTTACTCTCATGAGATGCTCCCTAAGTGCCGGTGGGTTTTGCGACGGATTTCGGTGCGAGACACAAGATTGGCGATAAGATACAGAAAGACATTCATCGCACTTCGACTGTTTGCTTTAGGATCGATGAGTCGATGTAGAATACTACCAAGTTTGTTGAATCGCTTTCTGGCCAGAATCGTGGCGTCGCAAAGTTCTTTTGCCGACATACCTTTCGGTTCGAAAATCGGCTCATTTATTCGGTAATCGTCGTGGAGCCACCAGCGGTCGTAAAGCAGGCGACCGTCGGAGTGAATTCGTTCGTAAACCGGAGTACCCGGAGTTGGAAACAGAGGGTTGAAATGGGAAAGACACAATTTGTTTTTTCGTGCAAATGCTTCGGCCCATTCAATATCGCGAACGGTTTCCTCTCCTCGACCGAAGAGAAAAGAACCACAGATCATTATTCCGGCTTCCCGAAAGCGGGCGACCGCTTCGGTATAGTCCACCCCGACGTTCTGCCGCTTGCTCATAGCCCTCAGTGTTCGCTGGTTCATGGATTCAAACCCTACGAAGACCGCACGACATCCGCTACGTCTCATCGTTACAAGCATCTCCCGGTCTTTCGCCAAATCAATTCCGGTTTGGCATATCCAGCGACGTCTGAGAGGCTGAAGAGCCCGGCACAGATCCAGGGACGATCCTTTGTCGCTGAAAAGGTTGTCGTCAACAAAAAAGAGAATACCCGACGGCAGTTGTTGGATTTCTCGAAGAACGTCGCGCACCGGGCGGTGTCGTACCGTTGAGCCGTACACCGCTCCGACTGCACAGAAATCGCAGGCAAACCGACATCCTCGCCTGAAGAACACGGGTACAAGCGGCCCGTATCGCTTACTACTGTAAATGGAACGGTCCGGTTGCAGTCCCCCAAGATCATGAGTATACCTTGAACGATAGATGCTTCTCAGCCGGTTATGATTAAGATCCTTCAGAAGACGAGGCCAGGTATCCTCGGCGTCACCGACGACGACACTGTCCGCGTGTGCCGCGGCCTCGTGCGGCAGCAATGTTGGATGTATTCCTCCCAGGACAACCGGAATGCGCTTTGCTCGAAGTTGGTCGGCGATCTCGTATGCCCTTCGTGCAGTGAAGGTCTGAACCGACAGGGCGGCCAGATCAAAATTGGGGCGATCCGGAACAGGTTCTATCCGCTCATCGTACAACACGGTATGATATGCGGTGGGGGTCAGGCCCTTGAGCAGCGCGAACACCAACGGTTGCATGGCATCCCGAGAGCGAGTCGGGGCGAAATTCGGGTTAATAAATGCTATCTTCATAGTGCATAGCCTGACCGGCCGGCGGTCTTATGCGGACAACGCATACGGTACGGGGGTTGACGGGAGGATGCGAGCCTTCTCATTCTCCAATCGTGAGATGTACATGCGATATGCCAGATTGCCGACGAACACAACCGGAGCGGTTTTGGAAAAACGGAGAGTGCGACGAGTTATCGCTTTCAGCCCGAACGTTTGTTTGTAGGCGCGAATGAACCCTCGGTCAAGATCCGACGGAGACATTTTCGCCGGTTGGATAACTACGTGTTGCGTATCATAGTGTTCCCATCGAGTGTGAAGCAGCCTGCCTTGTGCACGGAGTTTCTCGAATCCAGGCGTTCGTGGGTACGGGGTGTACAACGCATACCGGGGGATGTCGATTTTGAGCTGTTCGACAGCCTCAACCGTATTGTCGAAAACAGTGTTATCGTCGTGATCGAACCCGAAAATAAAACATCCCTGAACGGCGATTCCAGTCCGGTGAAGACGATCGCAGAGTATTACATAATTTTCCCGGTTGTTATAACGTTTACGTATGTCGCAGAGTGTGTCGTCGGATACCGATTCGAACCCAATAAGAAGGTAGCGACAACCCGCGCGCCCCATCAATTGCAGCATTTCTTCGTCGGCGCCAATCTTACTGGTACAAAGCCCGCCCCACTCTTTGTTACACGCCTGCAGAGCGGTGAAAAGCTCCAGAGCGTAATCCCGGTCTTCGAGCAAACTGACGTCGTTGAATGCGAACCGTCGCCCCGGCAACTGTCGAATTTCGTCGATTATCTCGCCGACCGGACGAACGGACCAGCCGAATTTCGCTGCGTTTACCGAACAGAACGTACAGCCCCCGCGACATCCCCTGGTGGCAAAGACTGTCTGGGGCATGGCATAGGCGGACGTGGTTTGAAGATCCCTGCGCGGAGTCGGCAGCTTTTCGATGCAACCTTGCCGGTCGTCGTAGCGGGCCAGTACTTTGCCGCCCGCAAAATCCCGCAACAAGCGTGGCCAGGTACGTTCCGCGAATCCGGTAACCAGCACATCCGCATGTCGGGTGGCTTCCTCGGGACACAGAGACACGTGAACGCCTCCAAGCACCACCGTGCAACCGGCCGCTCGGAATCGGTCTGCCAGAAGATATCCGCGGGTGGAAGTTCCGGTAAGAATGCTGATGCCGACCAGATCCCAATGGTTGTGCGCAGGGAGTTCGGTAACGCTTTCATCGACAAGCGTAAACTCGGCATCCACCTCCGGAGGAGCAAGGGCGGCAAGCATGGTGAGGGTCAGGGGCGCTTCCCGGAAAGAGATGTGTTTCCCTCCCAGACTCATCCGGTGAATGCCGGCGTCGGGCATTATAAGCAGTATTCGCACGTCGGGCTCCTTGGCTCAGGTGTTCGGGGAAGAGCAAGACAGAAGGTGTGCCGGCAGCCTCACTCTTTATAACACTTTGATTTTAAAGGGAATAACTAACCACCTTGTTCGTGCTGCGTGTACATCTGGTGTACAGGTTGGTGCAAACAGAGTACATCGACAGGGTGGAAGCCGGCATGTATCGTTTGGTCCTTTAACCCGAATCAACACATGAGAATATATATATAGTGTCCGTCCGAAAAGTCCTGTTTTCGCTCGGATTGATGAAGCAAACCGGCGATTTCAGCCTAAAACGGGCGCTTCGACAGGCTCAGCGTCCGTTTTAGGGACTTTTCGGACAAGCACTATATAGCTTCCATTTCGGCGTCCTCGCGATGCTGGTCTCGTGGAGGAAATTCGAATGGCGGAACCTTGGATGCGGTCGTCCGTACGTGCGGTTTTTTGTGCTGCCTTGCTCTGCCTCCGGCGGTTGGCGCCAGGATAGTAGTGCGTTGGCTGAGACTCAACGGTGGAAAGTGATTCTTTAGCCTGACTTCGACAGACGACTCACGGCTTTATGCGCAGGCGGCAATCTGTGCCATCAGGTAGTGGGCAACAATCCTATCCGGGCGATTGACTCCCATCGCTCGGCCAGGGTTCTTCCGGAAACATTGAGTATTGAGCGATTACACATAGCGTTTTCTAAATTCAGTTGGCGTAACACCGGCGGCTTTTCGGAATGAAGTCGAAAAGGAGAGTTGGTTTGTGTAGCCCGATAAATACGCGACTTGTTTTATGGACAAGTCCGACATGGACAGCAGCGCTTTAGCTCTGTTGATCCGTAGCTTGCCAACGATCTTCATCGGCTGCATGCCGTAATTCTTTTTACACAACCGATTGAAAGAACTCACGGACATACAGGCCAGCTCGGCCAGTTCGTGCACCGTCCATCTTCTCTCGATGTTGGCTTCAACCTTCTTCCACAGCTCTTTCTGCTCGACCGGCAGCGGGATTTTTTCACCGTCGGGGGTGAAACATTCAATCTCCCTCTGCAAATAGATGAGTATCATATGAGCGAGGTGATCAAGCAGGGCCTGAGAGTCTTTCCGTTCCTTAAGGCATTCCGACCAGAACAGGTTCATCAGCGTATCGAACTCCCCCGGGGCCAGGCCTCGACTTACCATGGTACGGTTGGGCAAATTGACAATCCGCACACCGGGTTCCAAAAAGAAAAAGATAAATTCCCATTCACCGTCTTTCATTCCATACAAATGAGGTACTCGTGCCGGAAAGAAGAGTGTCTCTCCCTTAGAAACCGACACTTCTCCTTCCTTATCGAGAAAGTATCCGCTGCCCGAGATCGAGATAACAATTAAATGCAGATTGTGGTTCCGTCTCTCCCGACGGTACTCACCGGTAAGATGAGCCAGACCGCAATGATTTATCCCCGCGTCTCGAAAGACCTCCCCTTCCCTCCCATAGACGGGAAACAGTCGGTTGCGACCATGAGGATAGTTTTTCTCAACAGCTTTTGAAAAGTTCACTTTTTGCCCTCTGCTGTTCCAGAAGTTCCCACCTTAAATAGTGCCTGTCCGAAAACCTCGAAAACGGACGCCGAGTCCCGATTTCAATCGGGAAGGTGCTCGTTTTCGGCTGGAAACGAAGAGTTCATCTTCCCGAAGTTAATTCGGGACTCGATGAACGGTTTTTTTTCGGACAGACACTAAATAGTATACGCTTTCGACGCCCCGGGCGGGAAATTCGCACTGTTTTGGAAAATATCATTGCCTTGTTCGGTAATATACTAAGCGTGTTACGGGAGTACATTTGTTAATAATGTTCAGTCGAGGACCAAGGTTTGAAAAAACGGAGGGATTAATGAAACAACGCCAAATCGCTAATACGCTTCCAATAAAATCCAGTCGGTATCTTGCCGTGCTAATATTGGTCTTTGCCTTTGCAGCTCTGGCCGGTGAATATATCAGTCGTGAAATGGTTGAGAATGAATGGAATACGCAATGGAGAGAACTGGACCTACGCATTAAGGGTGGGCACAAGAACTACCAGCCATACCAATGCGACATTTCACTTCTGAACCCAGCCGCGGGTCTGGTCTCTGAAGACCGTGATCCGCTGGACATCGCGCTTCGTCGCGTGAGCATGCTGCTCGAAGATCTCCAATCCTCGGGGGGTGAATCAACAACGTTTTCATCGGAGGCCGATCGGCTTACGAATATCCGGACGAGAGCCGAATCTGTTAGCCTTGCCGACGTTTCCGACAGAAAACTTCTCTACCTTGAAGTATGCCAGTTGCGGAGAGAAATAGCGTTCAAGAACCCATTGCTTGATTTCGACAAGATCCTTTTCATAGAATACCCGGGGAATCACGACTCTCACGTCACCAAGGCGACTTCATCGTTCATGCTCAAAAGGATCTATGGTGATGAAGATTTCGACCTGAGCACGGCAGGAGTGTACGTCCTTCATGATCCCTTCGGTGACGCCCCTTCGGTGTCAAACCTTCTGGAGAACTCCGTTGTACAAAACGGTCGCCTTGCGGGAAAGCCTCTGAATCCCGGTGTGTTTCGTGGACTCGAGGTCACCTTTGGAGGAACTGAGGTTTATTTTGGCTATGCCGGATTGGTTGAAGGAGGGGAAGAAAGTGGGAGCTTTAATTTCTCAAAATATCACAGCCAGGGAAGTTCGTTTGGTATTTACAAAGTGGACGTAGATGGTTCAAACCTGATGTCGGTGCTTGACCGCCCCTGGGACGACCAGGATCCATGCCAACTTCCAAACGGTCGCATTGTGTTTACCTCTGATTCGTTTGACGTTCAAGGTCGTTGTGACGGCACGGGTTATGTTCGTCCTTCACAGAACCTGTTTTCCATGAAAGACGACGGGTCGGACCGCATCTGGCTGAGCGTCCATGAAACAAAGGAATGGGAACCAAGCGTTGATAATGACGGGATGATCGTCTACACCCGGTGGGATTATGTGGATCGGAACCTGTGGTATTTCCACAACCTCTGGAAGTGTTACCCCGATGGAAGAGATCCCCGTGCCCCGCACGGCAACTATGCTCCAGCAAATGTGAGTCGGCGTTATCGCCCGACCGCCGAGAAACAAATACGTTCAATTCCAAATTCTCAAAAATACATCGCAATTGGGGGAAATCACAATCAAGGATACGCCGGGCCTCCGTTGATCATCGATACAAGAATTCCGGATGACCGGAAATGCTCACAGTTGAAGTTCCTCGCCTCGGATGCCGCTTACGCCACCCCCTGGCCTCTGAGCGAGAAGTACTATTTGATCTCACACGGCTCCAAGTGGATACCCAACGAAGAGCGTCCGGAAAAGTCAAGGTGGAAGATAGACCGGCATGGCCTCAACAGGTATTCACTGTATCTGCTTGATCAGTTCGGCAATAAGGAACTTTTGTTACGGCCGAAAAACCGAGAATTTCTCATCTGGGATGCAATGCCGCAGGCATCCCGTCCAACGCCACCAGTGTTGTCGACCCAAACCTTTCAGGGCGAACGAAGTGGGTTGGCAGATCACACGCCGGCTACGATCTCCGTTACCGACGTGTATGAATCCGAATTGCCCTTCCCGGAAGGAACAAGAATAACTCAGCTTCGAATCGTTCAGGTTCTTCTGAACAAGAGAGTCCAAAGCGTGGACAATAGTTGGGTAGGATATGCAAAGCATGGCGGTGCTCGGATGGTCCTTGGGACGGTCCCGGTTGAAGAGGACGGCAGCGCATTTTTCCAGGCGCCTGTCGGAAGAGAGATCTATTTTCAGGCTTTGGATGAAAACGGGGTCGCGGTTCAATCAATGAGGTCCGGAACCTACGTTCACCCTGGAGAGCACCTCAGTTGTCTTGGCTGCCATGAAGATAAGTGGAAAATTCCCGAACCAAAAGGACAAGTTACGGCTCAGCAACGGCTACCCTCAAAAATCACGGCCGAAGTTCCTGGAAGTCGTCCATTTTCCTTCAGCCGACTCGTGCAACCGGTACTGGATGAAAAATGTCAACCCTGTCATGAAAAACATCCGGACAAGGCTCCGCGATTAGCAGGAACCGTTCTTGAAGGTCAGCTTTCCAACAACGGTACATCATGTGGTAAATCTCTCGAAAACGGGAGGGAGAGCTGGGAGTACTGGACTGAAAGCTACATGAATCTTCGCCTATATTCGTTCTATTGGGATAATGATGGAAGCAAATGTATGGGTGATTCAACCCTGGGGCTTGAAGACGTCCACTACAGCATTCCCGGGAAAACCGGGGCTCTTGGGTCGAAGCTGTATCCTATGTTGAAAAACGGCCACAATGACGTGAAACTCACCCCGGAAGAAATGCGTCGCATTACTCTCTGGCTTGACTGCAATTCAGACTTCCACGGCGCCTATGTTGACCTGGAGTCACAGGCACGAGGAGAGATCCGTTGGCCGCACGGCGAAGTAGATCCCGCCAATCCGACGTCGGTAGAGTGGCCTCCGGATGGTACCGTAGGGATCAAAACCGACAAACGGTCCGGTCCGCCGACAAGAGACAACGACTTAAAGGTACAGGGGAACCGTATCACTGTGCCCGCGGGCGCAATCTCACTTGAGTTGCTTGATCTCAGGGGCCGACGAATCCGCGCCTTGCAACCGTCAAATGACGACCGGGCAACCGGAACTCTCGCGAGCATCTCCTCACGGATGAGCCCGGGGATCCATTTCGTGAAAGTCACCTACCGTACCGGCGAAACTCAGACGGTGAGGTTGCCGGTCAGATTGAGAACGGACGCTGATTGAATAGGTAGCCGAACGAGATTCTGATTCAGAGTGCGTACAGAGGGAAACGGTTGTTATTACTGTACGTCAAAATCAATTTAGGCGCTGAGGAAAATATCTTTGCGCCGAAGACAGCGACGGATTGAAGCGAAATGCCGAAAGTGGCGTTTCGCTTCAGTTTTTTTGCGTTTCCCAGAGGCCCCGAGTTCCCTTACCGGAACACACAGAAACGTTTTCGATAGACCTTCCCGGTTCCACGCGCCGTGATTTGCATCAGGTACATCCCTCCCGACGGAAGGAGATTGCGCAACTCCAACCGGCCTTGTGTAACTCTCCGCACGGCAACGGTTCTGCCGGAAACATCGAGCAGGGTAACGGTAAATTCAGCACTGTTGTCCGGTGTTTCTATATGGATTGAATGACCGGTGAGGCGAACCGTCGGCCTTTTCTCCGGCAGAGTGGGCGTCGGAATCGCCGTTACCGGGGCAGACTCGATCCGCACGGGCTCTCCCAGATCGATCGTAAAACTGCCGCCGTACTCGTGCGTATCCCCAATTATACCGATGCGATACCATTCGTTCCCAAAATAGGAGCCCTCAAAACGAATTGAATCAGCATCTCGATTGAAGCTCACCTTGACCTGGTCGGGGGTAACTACCGTACTCGGGCCAAAGTCAATTGTATTGCGTGCCGTTTCTGAATTCCCCCACTCTGTATCCGCGTTGCCGTCGTAAATATGAAATGCACTCGCCTCGTCGACATTCGCATCGAGAGCCACGCCCTGTTCTATGTTCGACGTCAGCGTGGGTACAATGTTTCCACCATCGCCCAGCCACTCAACCGAGAATATTCGAAACTCCATTCCCCCCTCTTTGAAGAAATGAACTCGAAGATACCGGAAGCCCTGGGGCTTTTCGATCGTGAACGATTGTACCTGTCCCTGCGTGATCCCGCAACTGTTTACCGCATCGACCCGCCAGAAATAGGTTTTCTCCATCTCCAGCGTTTCTTCCACAACAAATGTGCTATCGCCGACATTCGAGAGTTCGGCTACCTTTTCCAGGTCGTCGGCGTTATCGCCCAGGTACACCTTGTATCCAGTGGGGATATTCTCAAAATCTCCCGTCCACGACCAGCGCAGGGTCGGCATTCGGGTGTTTGTCAGCGTGGCACCGTTCGACGGGTTAGTGGCTGTCACCTGCCCCGGAGCGCCGGTGCAGGCGTCGGCAATTACAGATACGGGTATCGAAGACGAACTGCTTTTGTAACCGTTGGCAGCATACGCGACGGCATAGACAAAATAGTCGCCCGGCGTTTTGTTATCCCAAATAGTTTCGTAAGGCGCGGAATCGTCTTCTCCCACCTTGGCACCGTTTACATAGAAGGATACCTTCGCAATACCGCCGGCGTGTGAAGCTGTTGCTTTGAGCGTTTCTACGGCCGTATTCGAAATCGTCGTGTCACTGGACGGGTGCGTCAAAGTAACGGTTGGGATGTCGGCCGACCGACGCAGATCGTATGCCGCAAGTGTTCCCAGAGCCGTCCGGGCATACAGAAACCCGTCGGAATAGGGTATGACACTCGGGACTTCGTAGCCGGTAATCCCCTGAAATGCACCGCCCCATGTTTCACCGATCGGTGTGAGAGTGGCCTTCTCAAACATGGTCCAGGTCGGGTTCTGATGCCACATGTCTCGCACGACGCACACGCGATCCTCAAAGACAAACGGCATCGAGTTTCCCTCTACCTGGTTCCCTCGGTGAGTTGCCGCCACCTGTCCGGTTTCTTCTTCGACAGCCAACAGTTGCGGATCGGTCCCGCCGCCGACAAAATGTACGATATACACGAATCCATCATGGTATGTTACGTGAGGACGCGGTCCTTTGTCCGGTTTTGTTACAACCTCGGAATACTCATCCGACAGCGTCCACACGTGCTCCGCCCCCGCCGGCGTAATCCGGTACGCCGTCCATCTTCCGGACCAGCTCTCTGCTTCACCTTCGACAACAAACGCATGCTCTCCGGAACAAACTATCGGTCCACTATGCTGGATATTTGTCCTCTCCCAGAGTATCTCACCATTGATCGGATCTACTAAAATCATTCGGTTTCTTCCAGGATCGGCGATTATTACATAATCCCTGCCGTTGAAGGTGAAAACGGAGGGAGTATTCATACGCAACCGAACATTTTTGTGTACCCAGAGTTTCTTCCCCGTTTGCGGATCGAATCCTATAAGCCCTTCACTGAAATCGCCGGTCACAAGAATCCCTTCGGCCACGATCAGACCGGGATTATACCCTTCGTCTCCGGCATAGTAATTCTCGGCTTCCTCAAGCAGTTCCTGTTTTATAGATACGAGTCGGTCGTGCTGCTCCCCAACATCGTTTCGCCAGAGTTCTGTTCCGTCGTCTGCATCGTAGGCCAGCACAAGGCCCATGGTCGATATCTTGAAAGCCCGTCCGTCCAGCGCAACCGGTGTCGGTCCCCAGCCGGCTCGTTTATCCATGGGAATATTCAGACCGGATTGGGGCATCTGCTTTTTCCACACCGTTTTCCCGGTCGCGGCGTCGACGGCGATCATCACATCGTCGGCCTCAATTGCAAAGCACAGCGATTTTTCATATTCACTAAGGTATCGACTCGCATAGACGTCTCCGGAGGGAATGAAATAATTCACGAAAATCTTTCCGTCATACACAATCGGACTCGCGGCACCGCCGGCATAGATACCGGAGTTTACACATGGACCGGGGAAAGCCGTAGGATACTTGCCGTTTCCAAGATCGGAGGCTTCGCTGACCCACCCCAGACGCGCGTTCTGGAACCCTTCGACAAGGGTGATGCTGCTCTTTTCCGAAGAAAAATTGTGGTTCGGCCCGAACATTGACGGCCAGTCGGCATGCGCGGTTCCGATCATAAGAACGACGGACGCTAACAAAACAGGCAATTTGACCGAAAGAAATCTCCGACCTATCCATACCATCTGCATTACTCCACCCCTTTTCAACGCCCGCCCCGTGTTTCCGGCTCAGCCCTGCGTCGGACGCGGCATATGTAACTGAAAACGATACTCCGGGACGACACGGACAGCAGGTTCGGTTCGTGCCGGCCGACAGGTATGCTATACCCGTGAAATATACGGCAGAATTCCGCCATTCATCTATATTAACAGTATCCTGTGTATCCGAAGTGTTAAAATTGTACCATCAACACCAGAACGGGCGAAGTACTGCATGAATGAATCACCCAACCAGAGACCGGCACTCCGATATGCCACGGAATGCCTGCGCAACGAAATTGCCGTTTCCGAGGGATACCGTCTTCCGCCACTCCGCAGGCTTGCTGCCAAATACGGGGTGTCCTTGCCCACCATTTCCCGCGCAGCCGGTCTGCTTCGTTCGGAAGGTCTTCTTGTTTATTTCCGGGGCCGGGCAATGGAAATCGCGGGACAACGCCCCGGGCCGGATGCCTCTCCCGTGCGAGTTCCGTCGTGGAAGCGTACCTCAATGCAGTTGGAGCAGGCATTTTTGGAGCACGATCTGAGGACGGGACAGATTTTACCGAAAGTATCCGCGATTACGGAAGAGTACCGTGTCACCCGTAAGACGGCCATAAAGGCATTGGATCATCTGGAGCAGCGTCGGATAATCCATCGACTGGGGAAAAGACGGTTTTTCGGACCACCGCCGTGCCCGGCCCCTTCACCGGGCAACGCCACCTCGAGTGATTCGCCGGTAATCATTCTTCTGGTTGAACGTCCAAGCAACTGGCGCTCGGTCTCCTCTTCCGTACTGACACATTCGTTCTCCTTCTCTTTTCAGGAAGAAGTGCGGCGGTACAATACTCGCATCGTGCCGCTCTACACCCATCAGGGGGTCGGTCTCACCGCGGGGTACCATGGTTTTGAGGGAGCACGGCGACTGATGGAGCATTGTGGAGCGCAGTATCTCGGCGTACTGGCCTGCATAACAGAAAAGCACATCGCGAAATTCGACGGATGGTTTTCATTTCTGGAAAGATTTCGGAGACCGGTCGTCTGTTTTGATCCGGAGGATATCGGCATTCCCGGTCGCCCCGTATCGGAGAACATCGTGCGACTACACTACTGCGAAAACAGCATCGCCGAGGCGGCGCTTCAACACATTGCCCGAAGGGGACATCGTGCAGCGGCGTGTCCGGTTCTCGATAAGAATCCCTCCGGCTGGCAAATGAGACGACTCAGGATCCTCCAGAAACGATCAAGCTATTTCGGGATCACCATTACCCCCGTTTTTTCGTCCGTGTCTTCGGGGAATCTGCCGGAGATCTCCCGATCCGTACTTCCCGAACTGATCACGGTCCTCAAATCGACTACCTGTATCCTCGCGTTGAATGATCTGCATGCAATCCATTATGCTCGACTCCTGCAGGAAAACGGCATTACTATTCCCGACCGGATTTCCCTGTTGACCTTCGACAATTCGTCATGGAGTTTCACTCTGGGGATTTCTTCGGTCGATTTCGGCTACAGTTACCTGGGATACGCGGCATTTCACTTACTCTATGGTATTCTGCCCGTTCATTGTCGTTCACCCCGGCCCGATATACCATGCCGAAGCTTCGTGGTCGATCGTGGGTCGGTAGGAATCTGCCGGGATCGCACGCACGGTCGCTGAATGCATGTGCTCACGATGCATTATCCGCAAGAGCGTCCTTCAAGGCCCCTATTCGCGAAAATCTTACCGGCTAAGACTGTTTTACCCAACCGCTGAAATTAGTTTCAAGTTTCGCAACCAACTCACGGTCCCGCCGGGCCGGACTCAAGGTATCTCCCCGGATACCCCTGCGCTTTTTCTAAGTCAATCTCGCACAACATCTTACGCATAATGCTCGCTCTCGACATTTCGACACCGCTCACTTCGACACCGCTCACTTCGACACCGCAATGCAGCGCAATGCAACGCTTCGCTCACTTCGACACCGCTCAGGTGCAGCGCGGTACGGCGTCTCTCGACTGCGAAACTTGGGTTAATGTTTGTTTCCTTCGCGTAATCACGTAGTAGGTGTAACTTATCCGTAGTCGGCTTGCGCTATGCTTTGCATGGACAGAGGCGGCCGAAACTCAATGCTGTTCGGTTATCACTGTTCGCTGCCGTTCGCCACGAAGTGAATAGTTCCCCGACGATCCTGTTGCTCGACGGAGATGATATAGACTCCTCCCGTCCTGAGGCCTACCGGAATAGTTGTTTGTCCGGCTCCACGTGCCTGGGTCCGGATTATCTCACTGGTTCGGCCAAGCGAATTGTACATTTTCACGACCATCGGTCCCGAGGCGGCATTCTCGACAATTATTCGTCCGCCAAGCCGGCGAATCCTCAGTGAAGCCGAACCGGTGTGTATGCCCGCCTGCCGTGCATTCCGCGGCGATTTTGCATATGTGCCATTTCCGTCCAACTGTACTCTAGTGGGATTACTGGGGTCGACATCGATATACGGCCAGACTATTTCACCGGCTTCCTGTCGAGCCTGCACTTCTTTATCGGGATAATTGCTCGAAAGATTCAACGCGTTAAGATCCATCCAGACAACCACTCGTCTGAATTCTTCCTCGGTTAGTTGTACATCGTGGTGTTCGGGAGTGAGATGATTTTTCAGTTTGGACGCCAGAGCTCCAAAAGTCCCGGGTTTCGTATACCACTCCTCTCTTTCATACCCAAGGGTGTTGTTTTCTATTTTATATGGTTTCCCCCATCCGATGCCGTTCGCCTTTGTCCATTCGCAAGCACCATTACTTGCACTGGCAAAATGCCACCTGACAAATCTCTCAATATCACCAGGTGTATATTGAGGGCTTATTCCTTTCGCTTTCGGCAAGCCATGTGCTTCTTTATATTCAGGGCAGGTCATGTCTTTCCAGTAGCCAAAGCTGATCCCTTTTCCACTGTCCTGGTGACAGGGAGCACATTTCTTTTCAAATACCGGGATACGGACTAGTCGAGCGTACGAAAGGGGACAAGACCCTTCCGGTTCCGGCTCCAGCTTTGACGGCTCCCGGGTCAAAGCTTTCGGTGTGCCTGCTACCGGGGTGGCCGACCACCTGTCTTCGTGGCATCCAAGACAGCTCAGGTGTTCCCCGGGGTGGACATAGGTCCCGCTGCGCATCGTCTGCACCGCCATACCTTTTTCGTTCAAGGCCTGGAAGTAAATCTCGCACTCGATCGGTGCTTCGAAATAGGCGCTTCCGTCTTCCTCGACCGGCACGACACCCAGGGCCAGGCGCGGAATGCCGCCGTCGCTGTAACCGATCATGGCATCATTATGGCCACTCCGAAGGGACCAGGCCTTGGGTATGATCTGAACGACCCTCAACTGAGTGATTTTTGTTCCCTCGGGCCACTCGAAATCGGCTTCATAGACATTCTGTACGGATATAGTCGCCTTCGGCGAATCTTTGCGGCGTTCTCCCTGGTACGTTTGCACCGGAATCGAGGTTGGTTTTGGGCGCGCCTTCACCGGCTGGGGGAAGCGTGCGGGAATTCGCTCTCCCAGCAGCGAACCGGCATCATACAGAAGAATCTCGTTGCGAAACCGGTCAACCAAGAGGACCTTTCCGATCAAGGTTACAATGTGGAATTCCTTGCTCAACGGCCATGGCTCGAGATAGAATCTGTCCAGTTCTACCTTCACATCGGGCGAGGTCGCACCGCGATTAAATCCCTTATCACCATGGTCTTTGGTACCGGGCCAGAAGTGATGCATCGGTTGTTCGACATTCTCGTTTTTGCGGGTATCGATAATTACTAAATTCCCAAAGTAGCAGGAGTGATGCCCTGTCTCAATGGCCGAGTATAATCCCTGTGTGCCCGGAATAGCTCGTATAGCTACCTCGCAATCGGGATCTCCCGGTCTGCCGTAATTCCCATGGGGAGCGCGCGGATCCCTGCCGTCGGGATAGCATGTCCACAAGTGCTGCCCGGTGGAAAACTTCCGATCAACATAATCCCAGCGGGTGTAGACGATCAATCCGTTATTGTCCACGCTCGGGTATATTTCATCCGTCTCATGCCAACTGAGAGGAAACAAATCGCTCCCATCGGGCTTCATTGAAAAAAGATTACCGCCAAGATCATTGGCGCCGCACCGGGCCGCTCTGTCAAGTTCTTCAGAAATAAACACAATTCGTCCACTGGGGAGCCAGCAGGGGTGGTAGACATTAGCCCAGGGATGCTCGGTGAGCTGGGTTAAACCGGTACCGTCCAGATTCATCTTGAACAGCACAAACTGTTTATTCGGGGCTCTGCCCGTACGTGTTCCCTGGATATCCGGCGCCCACGAGAAGACCACTTCGGTTCCATCATAGGAAAGGGCGGGACAATGAAAAAGCGCATTCCCCCCCCATTCCGGGTTCTTGTTGCTTAACGTTTTTCCTTTGTAGGTATCGTACGGTCCAGACTGTACCACAGCATCTTCAAGAAGGTCTGTAACCGTTGCATTTCCCGACTTGAACCCCCCAACTTTGTAGAGACCGGCATCTGGAGCGCGGACAGCGTTATTTGCGACATTGCCTATATCAATGAGCCATTCGCCCGCGGCAAATCCCGAGAAAAGAATTTCCTCGAAATCAAGAAGCGGGTTGTTCATGGCGATTCTTCTACGCAACGCACAAGCCTCAAAGAAACCTTCTTCGGTATCATCATGCTGCAAACGACTTTCGAGTTCGGTAAGCTCTGAACCGAGCTGAGACAGATCCGGTGGGTTCGACATTTGCCGGATATGGTTAAGCAGCGCGCGAGTTCGTCGCAGCACCAGGTCGGTGGGAGTCTGATCGTCGTCGAGAACCAGGGCGTGAATGTCTTCGGGAAATTCCTCCAGTCGCGACGCATTGGCGCGTTCGGAAAGTCTTGACCGTTTCTCAAGCTGATACCTGAGCTGCTCCCGGTCCGATTTCCAATGCTCTTGCAAACGGTCGCTCATGTCTTCCGCGGCTTGAGACGAAACCGAAAACAAATTTCCGAGAATCACGGCCATGGCAATCCACCATTTCGAAATCCTCATCGCAGACATCGGCTTTTTCATACCATTTCCCCTTTAATTATGTAATCACCTGTTCACACCTGTGTGGTTGCCTTTCGAAAACTACCGTTCCGTGGTCCCGGTTCCAGCCTAACTGAGCTGAGCCGGCGTCAATTTCGGTTCCGCGGCACGAAACTACCCGATCGTTCTCATTGATTTTACCACCGGATTCTGAATAGGAGATGTATTATGTTGCTGCACGAGGCGCCCAGTCTTAAGGTAACTTAGCATAAGGGAACCCGGTCTGCGTTCAATCTTGTCCCCATAATTATTTTGAACATATGAAGTATTCCTATACTCCCGGCAGAATCGAAATCCTGGGTCGTAAGTTCGGGTTGCCAATGATAATCCGCACCGGGTTCTATGTCCCTCCCTCGAAAAGCCGTCGTCTCTCGTCACATACGCATGATGGTCACGAAATAACTTTTGTAATCAAGGGAGGCGTGTCATGGGAGCTTGGAGACGGATCCCCCCTTGTTCTTGAGGGTGGTGACTTTGCCTTGATACAACCAAAGGTTATCCATCACGGCAGGATGGATATCATTGAGGCGGCCTCGATTTTCTGGCTCGTTTTGAATATCGAAGAAGTAGCTCAACTCGATACGGGATTCAGCGAGGATGAGAATATCGAACTATCCAGGATCTTTGGAAGTGCGGGAAATAATGTTTGGTATGGCGGCGAAGAGCTGACCGGCCCGTTATACATGCTGTACAGTTTGCTTCATGAGGTCGCCGGTGTTCCCCCGGACCGTGTCGACCGGATACTCCTATTTGGCATGCGAAATCTGCTTAACTATATCATCAGCCGGGTTGCAATTACTATTCGGCAGGGGGGAAATAAGCGGCAGGTGGGGAAACGCATACAACGAATAATCGATTACATGGATAGAAATTTGCAGAACACTATCAGAATCGAGGAATTGGCTTCCTTAGCGGGCATTTCAGGAGGGCGGCTGCATACCATATTCAAAAACGCTACCGGTTTTACCCCCGGGGATTATTTGATGCGTATTCGAATCAGAAAAGCGCAGTCACTGCTTGCCAATACCACAATGCCAATTACCGCTATTGCTCTGGAAACCGGATTTGAAAGCAGCCAGTATTTTGCAACCTGTTTTAAAAAATATACCGGCACACAGCCGGGATCGTATCGAAAGATGAACCGTTGTAACAACAAGAGGACTTAGCCTGACGGTAATCTCCGCGATTTGATTTCCGGACCATATCGTGCCATGCCAACAGCATTCGGATTCGCACACGTTTATTAGTTGAACCGCGATCCGCTTCCAGAGACGTTGGGCGGGCGGCGCCTCGCCCCCTGATCCGTGGGTTTCAACCGCCCACTCTTCAACCGGCTTCGCTAACCCAGGTTTCGCAATCGACTCACGGCATTCTGCGTAAGCTGTTGCACGATCTTGACTGCGAAACCTGGGTTAAGACGATCGGTCGGCCTTGACGCGACTTAAGGGCCGGGCACCGTTCTTCCGACCGCGAAAGCAAAGAAAGCACAATGCAGAAAAGACACGCAATTTCTTCTCCGGTTTCTGTTTTTCGCTCTACTTTAATCCTAAGCGGACATGCAAACACAGGCCAAAGGGAGACTCATATGGCGGGCGTAAAACGACGAGGAGTCCGGGTATCGATCCTGAAGAAGGCAATGCCTGTTCTTCTTTTTATTTTTGGGAGTGTCGCCGAAAATATCGAACTTGCCAAATACCGGCAGAAGGAATTCCAGGCGCTGCAGGTCCAGTTGGTCGAATACGGCAAGAATGGACAAAGAATCCGGGACAACAACCGGGAAACGGTGGTCGATACCAATGTACTGATCCTGGAAAATGAGACTACCCCGTCACAGGTTGTCTTCCGACGCGCGTCCGCTTTGTTGAGGTATCTTGCAGCCGATTCCCCAACGGATACATTGGAAAAGCTTCGTACCCGACTGAATAGTCTCGAGACCGAGGTTTCGGCAATGACCGACACAAGCCGCGCGACCTTTGACGAAATATGCCGAATCCGTCGAGAAATAGCTCTTCAAAATCCGGTGCTCGATTTCGATACCATTCTCTTCTGCGGATATATTGGGAACTATGGTATCATTCCAAACAATGATTGGGGACATGAGGCGCAAGAGGATTCGGAAGCGGGGATATATATCGCTTCAGGATACAAAACCAACGCCGTTCAACAGAAGGATATCCTCGCCGATGCTTCGGTTACCAACGGACGGTACGAAGGGAAAAGCCTCAGTAACAAAAATTCTGAGTGGGACGGCAAATGCGCTTACAATTCTTTGGATCTGGATTTTGATGCGGACCGCATCGTTTTCTCATGGGTTCAGAATTGCGACAAGAAGTACAGGGGGCGCGGCGACTTACGAAACCGGTCGGAAGAGAGCACGTTTCACCTGTTCCAGATGAACCTTGACGGATCCAACCTGATCCAACTCACCGACAGCGACAAATTCAACGATTACCATCCCTGCTGGCTCCCGAATGGAAGAATCGCTTTTATATCCGAGCGCCGGCATGCCGGCGTCCGCTGTGGAAATGAACGAATCGGCGGTCCCACACCGATTGGAACCCTGTATTCTGTTAAAGACAACGGCCAGGATCTGATATGCCTCAGTTGGCACGAGACAAGCGATCTCTATCCAAGCGTTACCAACGACGGAGGCATCGTTTACACGAGATGGGACTACATAGACCGGGATTTCAACGCCGCGCACCATATGTGGATATGCGGTCCCGACGGAACCGATCCGCGAGCCCCGCATGGAAACTACCCTTTACCCGTCTACCGCGAGCAACACGGCAATGAATTTTGTGCTAACGGTCACAATAGTTATCGCCCCTGGGCGGAGCAGGCGATCCGGGCTATTCCTGAATCCCCGAAATACATGGCGGTGGAAACCGGCCATCATACCTCCCCGTGCGGACAGGTTATTCTTATAGACACCCGCATACCCGATGATAATGAAATGTCGCAAATCAAGACATTTTTCCCCCGGGAATGTTTCCAGCGTGATAACTACAAGATCCGGTCCTGGTGCCCGAACTGCAAACCGGATGAATTCGGTTTGTTTGAGCCGTACCCTTTGAACGAGGACTTCTATCTGGCCGGCCACACCGATCGAGTCGTTCTGGGCGATCGCTTCGGCAACATGGTTACTCTTCACCAAAGCTCTTTTCGCAAAGTCCCGGTACGTTATCCAAGGCCGCTCCGAAAAAGAGAACGGCCGCCGGTACGTCCGACCACGACCTACCAGGGCGAACGTCGATCCAAGGCCCCGAAGGCGACGATCAGTGTTCTCAACGTGTATGAATCGGATTTCGAATGGCCCGAGGGTGTCGTTGAGGAAAAGAAGGTTAAGGAGCTCAGAATCGTTCAGCTTATTCCCCAACCGTGGTCGTCATACGTATGGCGGGATCCATGGCGTGGATACGGCAAAGGGAGTATTGTGCGGGCCGTCCTCGGGCAAGTTCCCGTAGAAGACGACGGGAGCGCCTATTTTGAGGCGCCAATTGAGCGAGAAATCTATTTCCAGGCTATCGACGATGAGGGAATGGCGATACAGTCTATGCGATCGGGTACCTACGTTCATCCCGGCGAACACTTGAGCTGTCTGGGATGTCATGAAGATAGACTCAAAGGTACCACGCTGCCGGGAAGTCCGAAAGCATTGCGGCGAGATCCGTCAAAACTCGAAGTACCTTTTCACGGCTCATGCCCGATCAACTACTATCAGTTGGCCAAACCGATATTTGATCAGAAATGTGCACCATGCCACGAGGAGAAAGGCAAAGGGATTTCATTCGATTACTGGAGTAAAAACAGAGAGTTCGGTTGGACTGAATGGGCCGGCGGAGGCGGCGGAGGATCAGATCTGAAAGACCGCGTTTTCTATTTTCATGCAACGGAACCGAATGAATTGTGCTCCAAACATGGCGGCTCTCGAACCATAGCCGGGAAATTCGGCGCAAAAGCATCCCGAATTTTGCCGCACCTCTACCCCGAACACAACGATGTCCAACTGACCGACGAGGAACGTCGGCGGATAATCATGTGGTTGGACTGCGGCTCAATGGAGCTAAGTTCTTACCAACAGGATTGGGATATCATCGCAAGACAACGCGCCGGGGAAACGGTCTGGCCGGAGCTGGACGTTGATCCCGACAACCCTGCGGGAGTGCAGTTGGATGCGGTTGAAACATCGTCACATCCCGGCTACGGAACCTCGAAAGCGCCGAGTGCCCAATCTTTCAAACAAATACATATTCGGATCAAAGAGGGTACGCTGGTTTTCCGAAATTCTCTGAATCAGCCTCTCCGGTTTGCGATTTTTCAGCCCGACGGCAGAACCGTATCGGACGGCGTCGCTTCAGCTTTGTCAACATACTCCCGAAAACTCGAGGCCGGCGCCGCGGGTGTCTATTTCGTGCAGCTCACGGCTGATGGACGCGAGGTCGGTCGGAGAAAGATAATTCTGAGATAACAAATCACACTTTCCTGTAATACGAGTACTGCATGGGGTTCCAGAAACCCCATGCATTCTCATTTTCAGTATTCCCAAGCCAAATACAGAGAGGAAAGCAGTTGCATCGTACTAAAAATGACCTGCTCCGGGCAAAGCTTGCATGCTATGCATTTGAAAGAAACGAACTGAAGGAAACTGACCTGCCGCTGCTTATGGGAAATACTGAAATGGGCGGTCTCTTGAATGGTGACGGGTTGGGGTTTCCCTCGTTATGGTTTTCCGACCTTTGGCAAACGCAGGAAATACGGATGCCCCTGAAAGGATTTGCGCTTGAATGCGCAGATTTGCCGCAAAACGGTCATTCGCAGTACCGGCAACAGCTTGATATTGCAACCGGTATTGCAGAGACGCACATGCAGGGGGAAAACGGCGCACGTTACGAATGCAAAGTCTTCTTCTCCGCCGCCGAAAAACGCCTGCTGGCGCTGCGGTTACAATGCAGCAAAAGCGGCAAGGGTAAACTGCATATACCGGTTTTTGAGAGGAAGGGGTTGCCTGAACTGAAGATATTTCACCCGGATCCCTATACTATTTATGCATGCAGCAGCGAAAATGCTTTCACGCGGTGCATGTATATCATTCGCGTAAATCAAGCGATCGAACAATGCGGCGAGTACACCTTTAATTTCGTAACTGATAAAAACTCGCCGCTGACCGTCCTATTCTCCATGCATACGCATTGGTGTGGTGAGGATTTTCCAAGCCGCTGTGAAAATTCGATTGCCGCAAGCCAGGATTTCGAGTTTTTATCACTTGCGAGTATCTGCGCCCGGCAAAAGCTCTGGAAGCAAACCGCGGCCATCGATATCCCAGACAAAGAGCTGGAGTCGCTTTTTTACCGTTCCGTTTATTGGACATTCTGTACCTGCGGCGCCGACAGATTCCTCCCCGGGGAGGCGCAGTTCGCCCATGACTGCTGGCGCATGATTCCTTATACCTATGGCGGCGCCGGTTGGAGCGTCTTTGCGTATGCGATTCTGGGACATGATAATCTAGCCCATAAAATGGCACGCGAGCATTTCAAATCTTCCGCACTGCGACACAATGCCAAGACCTACATCCAAGCTATAAAAAGCGGTGATACGCAAGCTTTCTTTACCCCCACCAGCAGCGGCGATGAACAACAACCATCTAATCCCGACCGACATTTCGAGCGTTATGCAAGAGGCGAGTGTTGTGGCGGCATACTTGACGATAGCAGCCCGCTAAGCTTTGCACATCAGATTGGTTTGCACGGTAACTGCCGCATGCGGCGGGCTCATCAGAGGGGCATCGATGGATTCACCGCCGCGATGTTTCATCGTCTAGCCTTCTATTATCGGGATCCGGTTTTTTTGTATCAATATGCCTATCCCGCAATCAAAGGAATTGCCGAATTCTGGCGCGCGATCGTGGAATGGGACGAATCGCTCAATGCCTATACGCTGCCGGTTCTTCATTCGGTATCCGAAAATCTATCGGAACGCTGCATTCTGGATGCGACCCTTTCCGCACGGGGTAGTCTTGAAGTCGCCGCACGATACGCTAAGCAGCTTGGTTGTGACAATGACCTCGCGGAACAATGGCATGAAATCTCTCAGGAGCTTTATCTGCCTCACAACGGAAAATTCTATCTCGAGTACCTGGGCGACAAGCGGGAGCGCAAAGGCGGAGACTATTTTGGCATTCGCGGCCCCGTTTACCTCGGGTTTCCCTGGCCCGAAATGATTCGTACGCTCAATGCCAAACGCGCCCTGGCGACGCTTCGCGACGGCTGGGAGCGAAACGGTCGCGGCGCTCAAATGATCGGCTTTATTGCAAACTGGTATTCGCTGTCGTTCGCGGGTTTGGGCGATGCCGCCGGAGCGTTGGAATCGTTGCGCCACAACCTCGCCTGTCTTGATCAATCGCGTACGACTTTAAACGAAAACCCGCGCAACAAAAAACCCTATTTTTCCACCAATTACACATCGTTTATTCTTGCCCTCGCTACTATGCTGGTTCAATCGCATGATGATAGTATCAAGGTTTTCCCGGCATTGCCGGCTGAATGGAAAGATGTCGTTTTCCATGGCATTCGCGCCCAAAAAGGCATAAGCGTATCGGCAAGCATAAAAGGCGGCGCTATCGAATGGATCAGTTTTTCTCGAAACGGCATCGAGCTTCTGCGCGCCGGAGAAGGTACGGTTTTCCGGATCCTGGGCGAAGGCGACACTATTACGATAAAGCCCACCTGAGCGTCTTTCAGGCAGAAACGAATACGGCACCTCGTTGCCGACGCAGGTGCAGCACTCTTTCGCCGCATTATTCGCTCTCAGTGATCTTGCTGCCGATGCAGCCCAAAACGCTTGATTGTTCATGAGCATTCCTCGCAGAGGCCGGCGCCGCGGGTGTCTATTTCGTGCAGCTCACGGCTGATGGACGCGAGGTCGGTCGGAGAAAGATTGTTGTAAAATAGTAGGCGCGCTGAGCTTGATGAAGCAAAACGCGTGTGTCGGACAAATAGTTTGAAATCAGATCAGCAGAGGAAGAACTATGGAAAAAATGAATACGACGGCTCCTGCGTTTGAGGACGTTCGGAACAGTCTGCCCGCACCTGTATATAATGAAAAACCGGATTATGTGGAATCCTATTGGAAAGCATGGGAACTGGCGTTCAAAAACACGTACGTCCCAAGCCCCGAGGCCGGTTTTGTTTCGCCGTTTGTGGACGCCGCGTTCAATGATTCCATTTTTCTTTGGGATATGTCATTTATCTCAATGTTCGCAAATTATGGTATGCCGTTCAGTCCCGGAATCGTCGGATTGGACAATTTTTATGCAAAGCAGCACGCAACCGGTGAAATATGCCGACAAATCAGCCGAATCAACGGAAATGACGATCCACGATGGACCAATACGGAAGGTGACGCCCTGTTCAGCCGGTACGGTACAAACTACCGCGGAGACAAAATGCCGGTAAACTATAGAGAATGCGAAGCACCGACTCCTCCTCCCCGGCTCACGCTCGATGCTTTGAATCATCCGATTTTGAGTTGGGCCGAATTGACGAGTTATGCATTGACCGGAGATACGGCACGACTTGAGAAAATCCGAACACCACTCGTGCGGTATTACGAAGCGCTTCGGAAGTATTTACGACAAGGTAATGGCTTGTATATCACGGACTGGGCCTCCATGGATAACTCACCGCGAAACAGGATTCTTAAGGGCGGTGGAACGGGAATCGATATATCGTCCGAGATGGTACTGTTCGCGCGAGATCTGGCTCAGATTGCACAATTAACCGGAAGGGCCGGTGAAGCCGCTGAGTATCTGGCAGAGGCCGACGCACTGGCCGCCCTGATAAATGAAAAGATGTGGAGCAATACGGCTAATTTCTATTACGATCTCTCCTCCGACGACGAACTGGGTAGCTGCAAAACGATCGCCGGATTCTGGCCGCTTATTGCGGGCGTTGCGGATTCGGAAAAGGCGGGCTACCTGGAAATGGAGCTTAATAACGAAGACACGTTTAACCGGCAGCACCGGGTTCCCACCCTGGCCGGAACCGATGACGCATTTACTCCCGAGGGAGGATACTGGAAAGGAGCAGTATGGGCTCCAACAAATACGATGGTGGTCAAGGGACTCGAGAAGTACGGCTTTTTCAAAACGGCGCGTGAGATCGCCCTGAATCATCTGGAGTGCGTGAATCGCATATACAAGGAGACGGGTACTTTCTGGGAGAATTATGCTCCCGACCAGGTAATTCGTGGACGCCCGTCGCGCAGAGATTTTGTTGGGTGGACCGGAATCGCTCCGATTGCCTACTTTCTCGAATATGCGATAGGATTACAAGCCAATGCTTCGAAAAACACTATCGTCTGGAACATAAGCTCGGAGAAGGAACTCGGGGTTGTTAATTACCGGTTTGGCGGCCGGACCGTCGACCTCGTGCTTCAAGAGAAAAATGCAGACGGCAAACGGCCTCTTGAGGTACGAAGTGACGGCGATCTTACCTTGAAGATAGTATATAGAGACAAAGCATACGATTACAACATCGTAGCGTACCCGAACACCAAAGAAACCGCAACGGACAATCGTGATGATTCGCCTGTTCAACCGGTAATCCTGAGACGGTAAAATGCGACACAAAGAGATTGCAGAAGCACTGCAATCGGAGCTTGCTTCTTTTCTTTCACCCGTAGGAGCGCTGCCGCCGGTCCGAGTTCTGGCCGACCATTTCGGCGCTTCGCAGAAAACCATTTGTCGGGCTCTGGATGTACTGGTCGAAAAGGGATTGGTCGTCAGAATCGGCGCACGCGCCGGCTATCGAGTGTCGTCAGGTTCATCCAAACTTGGCGAAGAGAATGTCGGCACGATTTCTCAACGTGCTCGGAAAGCCTGGCAAGACATTGCAGATGAATTGAAGACTTGCATGGTAACGGGCTCCATGGATGACAAATATTCGATTCGCTCTATTGCCGAGATTAGCGCCGAATACGAATGTTCGTACCGTACCGCGCACAAAGCGCTTGCGTATCTTACGGCCAAAGGGTTCCTGGTACGAAAAGGCAAAAGATACCATAATGCCGCGCCTCAATCGCAGATCCGACAGACGACCCGCAACTACATAATAATCGATCAGAAGTACGCCTCCAAAGAGAACGTGAGTATTAGCACTATCCTGCAGACAATAGATATCGGGTTCCGCCTTTCGGGCCGGCGTTCGCCCGAAATTGTTCCGGTGAACACCGTTACCCCGGAGAAGATGAACTCGTGCGGTTCTTGCATATGTATCTCGCGCGAACCGCACAATTGGCTCGAAGATTTCATTCGTACATATCCGACGCAGCCCAAAGCATGTATTGACCTTTCCCAGCGGCATACGAACATACAATTCAGAGACCTTCGAAAGCTGATAGTTGTGACGCCCGATAACAGACAGTGTGGGCTGAATGCCGCAAACCATCTGAGTAATCTCGGTCACGAACGGATTGCGGTGTTCCACGATGAAAGAATCAGCAGAAATAGCTGGAGCGAACTGCGGCTCCAGGGAATCGGTGAGATTTTCCCTTCAGCCGGCGATGGGGTTCGAAAGGCGGTCCTTTTCGAACCTGATCAGGCGTCGTTTGTTTCCGAGTCGGAGATGAAATCGGCCCGCGCGGCGTTTACGAGAGTCGTACGCTCCGTGAGTGTCGACCTTGCGGAGTTTCTCGGTACACGGCTAAAAGTGATTGACGATATAAGGCACTACTGTAAACGATATTCATTGCTCTTACCTCAGTTTCGCAGAGCCCTTGAAGACCGAAGTATCACGGCATGGGTCGGAATGGTCGATGAAGTCGCTCTGCTCGGAATGGTATTTCTTTCCGAAAACCGTATCAAAGTACCTTCACAAATATCCGTACTGGGTTTTGACAACACACCGGATGCCGCACAGATCGGCATGACGTCCTACGACATTGGATTCTTCGATATGGCCCAGGCAGCTTTACGCTGGCTAAGCACTCCTGAATTGGTGCACAACCCATTTTCTGTTCCGGGTGCTCTTTTCGAGCGGCGAACCACCACTCGACCGTCCCGATAAGTTGCTCGCTTGTCGAACGACTTTCAACAAAAAGTAACTGAAACCTGATTTGAGCGATTCTGAGCAAGGAAACCGCTCAGCTTATTAGCCCAGGTCTCGCAGTCGAGAGACGCCGTACCGAGCGGATGGCGTGGCATTGTTCTTCCTGGGCCTTCAGCCCAGGCTGGTATCTTGCGCCCTTTCAGGGCTGGGGGCAGCGCTTTCGAAAAGGGCCTGAAGGGCTCTGACATACCAGCCCGGGCTGAAGGCCCGGGTAGAATCCCGGCAACACGCAACCTTAGCCCTGAATGGGCGCAACATAAATTGGTTTGCCCGTGGCGCGTAATCGATTCGCCCCGATTCGTCGTTCAAAAACAAATATGTCCCGCCCCTTCAGGGCTGGAGATTGCGTGGCATTGTTCGTCCTGGGCCTTCAGCCCAGGCTGGTATGTTGCGCCCCTTCAGGGCTGGGGATGGCGCTTTCGAATAGGGCCTGAAGGGCCCCGACATACCAGCCCAGGCTGAAGGCCTGGGTAAAATCCCGGTAAAACGCAACATCAGCCCTGAAGGGGCGCAACATAAATTGGTCTGCCCGTGGCGCGTAATCGATTCGGCGTGCAAAAACAAATATGTCCCGCCCCTTCAGGGCTGAAGAATGAGTGGCATTGTTCTTCCTGGGCCTTCAGCCCAGGCTGGTATGTTGCGCCCCTTCAGGGCTGATGGCGGCGCTTTCGAAAAGGGCCTGAAGGGCTCTGACATACCAGCCCAGGCTGAAAGCCTGGGTAAAATCCCGGCAAAATGGACCCTTAGCCCTGAATGGGCGCAACATAAATTGGTTTGCCCGTGCGCGTAATCGATTCGTCGCGATTCGTCGTTCAAAAACAAATATGTCCGGCCCCTTCAGGGCTGGGGATGGCGTGGCATTGTTCTTCCTGGGCCTTCAGCCCAGGCTGGTATGTTGCGCCCCTTCAGGGCTGATGGAGGGGCTTTCGAAAAGGGCCTGAAGGGCTCTGACATACCAGCCCAGGCTGAAGGCCTGGGTAAAATCCCGGCAAAATGGACCCTTAGCCCTGAAGGGGCGCAACATAAATTGGTTTGCGCGTGGCTCGTGCTGGATTCGCCGCGATTCGACATTCAAAACAAATATGTCCCGCCCCTTCAGGGCTGATGGAGGGGCTTTCGAAAAGGGCCTGAAGGGCTCTGACATACCAGCCCAGGCTGAAGGCCTGGGTAAAATCCCGGCAAAATGGACCCTTAGCCCTGAAGGGGCGCAACATAAATTGGTTTGCCCGTGCGCGTAATCGATTCGTCGCGATTCGTCGTTCAAAAACAAATATGTGGCGCCCCTTCAGGGCTGAAGATTGCGTGGCATTGTCCTTCCCGGGCCTTCTGCCCAGGCTGGTATGTGGCGCCCCTTCAGGGCTGGGGATGGCGCTTTCAAATAGGGCCTGAAGGGCCCCGACATACTAGCCCAGGCTGAAGGCCTGGGTAAAATCCCGGCAAAATGGACCCTTAGCCCTGAAGGGGCGCAACATAAATTGGTTTGCGCGTGCGCGTAATCGATTCGTCGCGATTTGGCGTGCAAAAACAAGTATATCCGGCCCCTTCAGGGCTGGGGATGGCGTGGCATTGTTCTTCCTGGGCCTTCAGCCCAGGCTGGTATGTTGCGCCCCTTCAGGGCTGATGGCGGCGCTTTCGAAAAGGGCCTGAAGGGCTCTGACATACCAGCCCAGGCTGAAGGCCTGGGTAAAATCCCGGCAAAATGGACCCTTAGCCCTGAAGGGGCGCAACATAAATTGGTTTGCGCGTGCGCGTAATCGATTCGTCGCGATTTGGCGTGCAAAAACAAGTATATCCGGCCCCTTCAGGGCTGGGGATGGCGTGGCATTGTTCTTCCTGGGCCTTCAGCCCAGGCTGAAGGCCTGGGTAAAATTCCGGCAAAATGGACCCTTAGCCCTGAAGGGGCGCAACATAAATTGGTTTGCGCGTGCGCGTAATCGATTCGTCGCGATTTGGCGTGCAAAAACAAGTATATCCGGCCCCTTCAGGGCTGGGAATAGCGTGGCATTGTTCTTCCTGGGCCTTCAGCCCAGGCTGGTATGTTGCGCCCTTTCAGGGCTGATGGAGGGGCTTTCGAAAAGGCCTGAAGGGCTCTGACATACCAGCCCAGGCTGAAGGCCTGGGTAAAATTCCGGCAAAATGGACCCTTAGCCCTGAAGGGGCGCAACATAAATTGGTTTGCGCGTGGCTCGTGCTGGATTCGCCGCGATTCGACATTCAAAACAAATATGTCCCGCCCC
>CAYFVL010000001.1:4639-61692 GCA_964346405.1 uncultured Fibrobacterota bacterium | reverse complement strand
CATCTCCCCAGCCCTGAAGGGGCGGGACATATTT
Source organism: uncultured Fibrobacterota bacterium (assembly GCA_964346405.1). Taxonomy (GTDB): domain Bacteria; phylum Fibrobacterota; class Chitinivibrionia; order Chitinivibrionales; family CAYFVL01; genus CAYFVL01. Next base: position 61,658 of record CAYFVL010000001.1, on the reverse strand, counting down.
GTTTTTGCACGCCGAATCGCGACGAATCGATTACGCGCCACGGGCAAACCAATTTATGTTGCGCCCCTTCAGGGCTGAGGTTGCGTTTTGCCGGGATTCTACCCAGGCCTTCAGCCTAGGCTTGTATGTCAGGGCCCTTCAGGCCCATTTCGAAAGCGCCGCCACCAGCCCTGAAGGGGCGGGACATACCAGCCTGGGCTGAAGGCCCAGGAAGGGTAATGCCCCGCCATCTCCAGCCCTGAAGGGGCGGGATATACCAGCCCGGGCTGAAGGCCCGGGTAAAACAATGCCACGCCATCTCCCCAGCCCTGAAGGGGCGGGACATATTTGTTTTTGCACGCCGAATCGCGACGAATCGATTACGAGCCACGTGCAAACCAATTTATGTTGCGCCCCTTCAGGGCTAACTCTAAAAAATCACAGTGACAATCGCTCAACTCAGGTCCAACTTGAATCATACCTTTTCTCATGGTACAATACCAACGGCTCCGACTCCCCGGCCGGCCGGCCGGACTATTATGGACAAATTACATTCACAAGAGGTTCAAGCATTATGAGCACGAATGATTCATCACAAAAGGGTGCTGAATTGTCAATAAAAATCGAGGTGTACAACCGTGGTAAATATCGTATTGTCAAAATACGCTCGCCAATGAACGTGATATCGGATCTTACCGAACTCAACGCGCTCATCACGGGATACCTGAAGAGCGGATTCGAAAATATCGCGGTAAGTTTTACCGACTCATCCTACCTGTACAGCGGAGCCGTATCGGTCTTGATAAACTGTTTCAAAATGGTACGCGAGCACGGGGGAGACCTGTGCATTCTGGAACCCAATGCAAACCTTCTCGATCTTATCATGCAGATGAATATAGACAGCATAATCGATGTTTATTCGCACGAGGATGAGTTGCCCGATACCTGACCCGAGTTCGACAATAAAAGCCGGGTTGAGAAACCGCAAACCGGAAGCGAAAACCCGGGCTATGCCCTGATGGGTGTTGAATGGCCGGAAACACAGCCGGATTGGGCGGCAAACGCTGAAATCATTCGTCGGGCGCAAACAGGTTTCCTCGATTGAGACGAAAACGCGGATCCAGCGCCCGCTTGATTCGCCTCATTGAAGCCATGGCCTCGGATCCCGCCATTTCCTGAAGATAGTCGGTTTTGATTTTTCCGATTCCATGTTCCGCAGAAATGCAGCCGTCTTCGCGAATCGCTATGTACATCATCTTTTTGTAAATCTGGAGAGCCCTGTTCAATTCTTCGTCCGTTCCCGGGAGAAGGTTGAAATGCAGGTGGCAGTCGCCGATGTGCCCGAAAGCGAGCCATTCAATACCCGACTGATCGAGCAAGTCGGTATACTCGCGATACACTTTGGGGAAACTCTCCAACGGAACGGCGGTATCCGTTCCTACCTTGCGAAGGGAAGGAATCTCGCGTTTACGCATACCCGTGACCTGGTTGACCAACTCAGGGATCGCGTGGCGAAACGCCTTCAGTTTGTTCATTTCTGATGTGTCAAATCCACTCCATGTCGACTCAAACGAAGAACCGTTCGCCAGAAGTGCATCTTCCCATGCCTCGAGGACGTCATCGAAAGGAGTCTCGACGGCATCCATGTACTCCCAGTACAATGCAGCCCCGGCTTCGTCGGGGATTCTGGGAAAAGATATCGGCTGTTCCTCCATATGGGTTCGCATAAACGCAAGTGCGGATTGATCGAAAAACTCCACGGCTGCCACATGTTCCTGGATACGGAGAAATTCCGCAAAGGAAAAGGCATGTTCACTTGTATGGAAAAAACTCAACCCACCCAGGAAGTGTGGTGAGGGAGAGAGACGGATTTCAATTTCATGGAATATGCCCAGTGTTCCCTCTGAACCGATGAAGAGATCGATAAGATCCATGTCATCGCGTGCATAATATCCACAAACTGCTTTAGAAACGGGGGTGCGATAAATGGGCGCGGGTATCGTTATGTTTTTCCCGCAAGAGGTTGTAAGGGTTACCGAGTCATCGGTAAAAAAGATCTTCCCTCGCCTGATCTCGAACCGGTCTCCTTCGACGGTCAATACCGAGAGTGAATCCACGTGGTTTCTGGTGGACCCGAACCGAAACGACCGTGCGCCCGAAGCGTTTGTGGCGACTGTTCCCCCCAATTGGGCGGTTGCTTCCGTGGGATCGGGAGGGTAGAACCATTTGCCCGGTTCGAGACTGTCGGCGCCCGGTACGGCTGCATCGGGAGAGCGGCAGAAATCCGTGATTCGGTCGATGGTGACGCCGGGTTCGCAACGCAGAATGATTCCATTGGTATCGGAGATTACTTCAAGTATGCGATTGAGCTTTTCAAACGAAATCGCATACGAGCCCTCATTCGGAGCGCTCCCGGCTGTAATCCCGGTGCGTCCTCCCAGAATGGTAATATCCTTGCGTTCCAGTAGGGCTTGCTCTACCACGGCTTCTATGTCACGGATGTTTTCAGGATAAAAAACGGCCGAGGGTACTCCGATTATCGCGCGTGATTCATCTGTCGGCGGACCGGAAAATGCCCTGAGAATGTCATCACGTCCTTCAATCGTTTTCACATCCAACCTTCTTCACCGAATGCTCGCTCAAACAGTGTGAACCCCAAAAGTACCTGCAAAGAGGAGATCTCTCGTTGGGCTTGGGCACGCGTTTTCAGACGGACGGTGAGGTGCTCGTTTTCCTGTTTTTCACCCAGAACCGATCCGTCAAATGCATGGTATGTCTTATCGTCAACCTCAACGGTACAGCCGAAGAAATGAATTGCTTCGTCGCTTCCCCCCGAAGAACTGTACATTGGTCGTGGCCACAAGGGTTTGAGTTGATCGTCCGATACACGTAGCCCGGTTTCTTCCTCGAGTTCTTTTTGGGCCACTCGGAGCGCATCGTCGACATTGCGGTCAAGCATTCCCGCGGGGAATTCGAGACTGAGCCCCCCATGACCGATCCTTCGCTGCTCAACCATGAGAAAACGTTCTTCACCGGTGCTAATATTACGTACCAGCGGGACAATTACGCAGGCATCGCCACGAAGGAACACCCAAGACGGCAATTTGTGGCCGGATTCGTCACGAACATCGGCTTCAAGGAGCGCAAACAGTATCTCGCCGTTGTGGCGCTCAAGCAGACTCAGTGGTTCAACTTTGTGAATGGCGCATCCGTTACTCTCTACAGTTTCCATCCATCGTGCGATCTTCGGTTCAGAAAAAATCTTGTCTTTCATAGTGATCCGTACCAGTTATAATCTTTTCTCGATTTCGACAGTCGAGATCGTGCAACAGCTTACGTCCCACACGGCGGGACCGTGAGTCGATTGCGGAAGTCGGGTTAACGCCAGAAAAGATGACTAATGAACAATGCCGCGAAAATACCCGCTGCGTCGGCGCTGAGTGCGGCCGGAAGAGCGTGGCGCGTGCGACGAATTCCGATGCTTCCGAAGTAAACCGCCAGCACATAGAAGGTGGTCTCAGTCGAACCTTGCATAACCGATACAAGAAATGCCGTGAAGCTGTTTGGTGCGTTCGACACGATCTCCGACATCACGCCGAATGCGCCGCTTCCGGACAGTGGTCGAATGAGTGCCATTGGAACGGCTTCGGGCGGCATACCGATCAATGAGGTAAACGGACTCAGCAATTCATTGAGCAACTCAAGTGCCCCGCTCGCCCGGAACATCCCAATGGCCACGAAAATGGCCACTACAAATGGAATAATCCGAACAGCGGTGGTAAACCCCTCTTTTGCCCCTTCGGTAAGACCCTCGTACACCTTTACACCACGAAAGAAACCGATCAGGAGAAGGCCGCACATGAGTATGGGAAGAAGCCAGTAAGAAATACCCGTCATGAATTCCTGACTGCCGAGTGACGGAACTTCTCCTCCGGAAATCCGATATACGACCGCTCCCAGAAACCCCGCGATCAGGAGAATGATCACCGCCTTGGATATGATGCCGGGAGGTGCGAGTTCCGCTTCATCGGCGGCGGTTTTAACACGCGGTTCGCTTCCCTCGGATGATTTTGATTCGGTTTTCCGTGATGGTTGAGGAATGGCGGTGCCGCGAGACATCAGTTTCGCGGCAATGATCGCTACCGTGGTGGATATGCCCGTAGCCAGAATCGAGGGAACGAGGATAAGCGCGGGATTGTCCGCGCCGGCAGAGGCCCGTACGGTTATTGCACCAAGGGGAAGCAGCGTTATGCTCGATGTATTTATCGCCAGAAACAGGCACATTGCATTTGTGGCGGTGCCTGTTTCCTTGTTTAAGGAATCCAGCTCTTTCATCGCCTTGATTCCCATTGGTGTTGCGGCGTTGCCCAGGCCCAGGGCGTTTGCGGCAAAGTTCATGATCATTGCCGACATCGCGGGATGTTCCGGGGGCACATCGGGAAACAACCGCACCGTCAACGGGCGGATAGCTCGAGCCACACCATGGAGAGCCCCGGCTTCTTCAACAACTCGCATGATTCCAAGCCATAGCGCCATTGGACCGATAAGCCCTATGACGAGCATTACCGCGCTTTTTGCCGAATCGAGGGAGGCATCCGTAACCGCCTGCATTTTGCCGGTGTACGCGGCGGTAACGGTAGCCGCCACAATCATGAGCAACCAGATGATATTTATTGGAGAGGCTTTTTCTTTCATAGATTACCAATAAAAGTTATAGCGGTACGTTAGAATAGCCGGATTACGAAAGGGCCACCGGAGGCGTTCCCGTCGACTTCAAGTCGCCGAAAAGCATATCAGCCACCGCTTTCATGTGTTCGCGTCCGCCCGGTTGATAGCAGACTACCACCGACGGGAATTCGGGTTCGGCGCCGAATTCGTACGGAGTGTTGGTAACCACGATTACCGGTTTCCCCGTCTGCATCAGTTCCCGAACGATATCGCCAATAGCGGCGGCGGCCTTATGGTAATAGTAATTTGTTGTCACTATAATGTCGAAGTCGTCCGACATAAGACGTCTCCGTATCCTCGCCCTGTCCAAATCGCCGGGAGTGTTCTCGATTTCGATCTGTCCCACATTCGGCGCGTGTTGGAGCATCTCTTCCCAAAGAAGGCCCGGATGGGAATACATGTTGTTCTGGGCGGCTTGAGACGGGAATATCTGTTCTACCAGGAGTATCTTTTTATCCTTTTTCAGGGGGAGTACGTTCTGGCCGTCTCGAAGAAGACTCACCGATTTTTTCGCGGCTTCGTCGGCGGTATTTACCACGAAAGAATCCCGGGTGATTTCGTCGGCCGCCGCCGGATCGGATTCAGGTTTTTCGACTATCCCCATATCCCAGCGCATACCGAGAATTCGCTGCAGCTTTTCATCGACTTCCTTTTCCGGAAGCCGTCCTTCCCGCACGGCCTTTTTCACATCCTCGAGAATCTTGAACCGAACCGGACTTTCGTCACGGCATAGAACCAGATCGTTTCCGGCAATCAGTGCCTGCACGATTGCCTCGGACATTTCGTACTGCTTAAGGATGCCGCCCATCATCATATTGTCCGTTGTAATTACACCGGTAAAGCCCAGCTCCCCCCGAAGGTAGTCGGTGACCAGGGAACGGGTCATGCTTGACGGCTTCTCGGTGACGCCAAGGGCGGGGTACAGTGAGTGGGCAGTCATGATTGCCGGCAAGCCCGCCGCTATCATTTCCGTGTAAGGTTTGATATGGTTTGCAAATAGCGTGTCCTTGTCAAGATCTACCGACGGAAGTCCCCAGTGGGCGTCGGCCATCGACTCGCCGCGGCCGGGGAAGTGTTTCCCGGTAGGTATCATGCCGGCTTCCAGGAATCCCTTGAGGCTCTCCAATGCATAGGTCGTGACGGTTTCGGCCGTATCCCCGTACGCTCGCGTACCGATTTCCGGATTCTTCGGATTGGTATTGACATCCAGTACAGGAGAATGAATCATGTTTGCACCCAGTGCACGTGCCTGCATCCCGATTGCTTTTGCAACACGGTAAGCCAGTGACGGATCGCCTGAAGATGAAATTCCCATTGGGTGAGGAAAGAGGCGTTGTCCACCCAGCATGTCGTCCGATCCGCTTCCTTCCTGATCGATTGTAAAATGAACCGGTACTCCCAGCTCCCGTTCCAGTGAGATCCGTCGGAGTTTGTTGAGCACGGCCGCGTATTCACCGGCTGTCGCACGCGGGGGGGCTTTGGGATAGGAATAGTCCTTGTTCAGCCCGGCCGGCGGATGCATCGATTTCATTGTCATCGGGTCCGGCTCTTCTCCGGGTTTCACGTCGTTGTTCAGCGTTATAACCCGGAATATCTGGCTGATCCGAACACCACCTACATGATATTTGGAGATCATCTCGACAGTATCCGGCGTAATGATCGGTCCGCACAATCCAAAGACCATCATCTGACCGACTTTCTGGTCGAGATTCATTGCGCCGATTTTATCATCAATCCACTTTTGCTTGTCTTGCGCCATTTACGCCTCCTCGTTTGCGTTTGATCAATCCCCGTTCAGTTCACTCGACTTGCGATATTCCGTTTACGCCCTTCCCGCCTGACACAGCGAATGCCGGGCTCATCCGGAATCGCCCGATCGAGACCTATTTTGAATCCGCATGCCACACATACATATTCGCGCAGATCTCTCGCACCGCATCGACCATATCGGGTTGCGGACGATCGGTTATATCTACCCATCCGATAGCCATATTCTCGCCGTTGCTCGGGCGACCGGTAATATGCTGATCGGCATGCTGGAACCAGTGGCTGCCGATGCCGTATGGCATACTGAACAGTGCGCGATCGAAAATCGGGTAATACTTGCGTCGTTCTTCTCCGGTAAACGACGGCCACAGTGGCGGATATTGGCGAGGACCGTGCTTTGAAAGCTGGTGTTCGCCGATTTGTATCGGCTTTTGTGCCATTGCATACCATTCGTCAAACGCCGCCCGGTCCGGTTTGTGAGTGTAGCAGTTTACGCTGAGAACATCGACGTATTCACCGGCCGTCCGGACTATATTTGCCCGGGGCGGCACACGGGTGAAGCGATTACCGAGATACAGATGATTCGGATTGTGGCGTTTGAAAATCTCCCGGACTTTCGAGAAATAGCGTTCGGCATAAGCGTCTTCGAGTTTTTCGCGAAGGACAAGGGCCGCTCCCTCTCGCGGCATGTCTTCTTCGGACACACTTTTTACCGCGTCCCAGTCCGCAAGTGAAAATCCGCAGGCATCGTTGAACGCCTGGACTGTTTCATAATTTTCACGCACGATCTTCATCCATTCATCACGAATCGCGGCGTCCGGTTTGGCATCGAACACCCGGAACTTACGCCAGCTCGATTCGTTATCGATGAAGTATCCCAGAATCCAGGGGTTGTCGCGGTTTGCTTCGCCGGTTTCACGGCAGTCTTCATCAAACGACTGCTCCCATCGGTGATCGAATACATCATTGAACCCCTTTGTAACCCACGTGTCTTCCAGTCGACGGGTTCCAAGTGTTCTGACATACGGAACCTGTTCCTGGGCGAACATTATGTGCGAAGACCAGTTGGCGATCGTCGAAACGCCCCATTTTCTGAACCGGAAGCACACATGATCCCTCCAGGACTCCATGGATCCGTACTTTCGAAGCACGTTGAGATAATAGAGTCGAATATTACCGTCCGTATCATAACAGAATCCCTCGGGACCATTTGGATCGGGTAGTTCCTCAAAGAGGAATTCTCTACCCAGAGATCGAGTAGAATCGCCTTCACGCACACCGGTGGGGCCCATTGAGAGATAAGCGTATCCCTCCGGATCGACATACCACCATCGTCCGTCGTCGGCCTGTGTAACTCGGAAGAAACCGGAAGCTTCGAATCTGGGACCGTCTGCCCATCCGCCATATTTCGTGCGGTCTTTGGGTTCGGGAAGCGAGTTCAACAGTTTGCGTTCCTCGGTCAACTGGTGACGCATGTCTTCATCGGAACGCACCTTTCCCGGCCACGAGCTGTTTTTTCTCTGTCCCCAACGGTCGACACAGGGAGTGATTGAAGAGCCCGCCGACGGGTTAAGAACCATTTTATTGATGGTGACGGAGTGAGGTATATCTTCACCTTTCCAGTACATGACCAGCCGGATTCCGACCGGCTCGAATTCGGGCATTTTCCCCTGTACCAGCGGAAGACCGGTGAGATCGATAATGAAATCGGCGGTTTGTCCCGGGTGAAGTTCCTGGGAGTCGGTCATGCGGCCACGTGCGCCGACAACCGTCAGTTCGAAAGTGAGCGGTTTATCGCCGTTCGTTACCGAAGCCCACAGGCTGTCGTACCCCTGCCAGGATTGCGGAAATTCCAGCACCGGTGGGGTTGCTTCCGCATAGGTCTTTCGGGGAAAGTCGGTCAGATCGGTCCAGGGTTCCTCTTGCGGTATGCCGTGGTTGGTCGCCGTAAGCTCGAGACCGCCCTGGGCGTAGTGCGCCGATACGTTTTCCAGGGCAACCTGCTGCTTCGTAACGACTCCGCCCCCGCCGTCGATAAACGCTTCGTAGCGTTCCCTGGCCGTGGATTTCGATGGGTCCAGTATGTTTTGCAGTTTTGCGGTAAGTGATTTCATTTTGGCTTCCATGATTTAGAATTGCGGTTTCACTATCTTCTTCCGATCGGCCGCGCAAGTTAGCCGGTAATCCAATCGCATCGATGTGCGGTATTGCTTCGGAACCAACACGGCTCGCCCGTCGCCATTGCTTCGGGCGTAGAAAGGGGAATCAAACAAAATACTATCTGGAACGAAAATGCCCGCGGGCCGGTGGCTGGGAACCCGTTGCCTGGGAGGCAGTGTTTCAAAGCCTGGTAACGGCTAAACCATGAAATCTGAGATGCTACGCCACGGCAAAACGTGGGCATTGGTGCGTTTTTGCTCCGTTTCGCCGCCGTACACAAGATAGGATTTCACCGACGATTCTCCGGCTGCCGTGCGCAAGAAATCCAGTCCCTTGAAAAAGTCGGGGGCGACTGTTTTGCCTGCCTTTATTTCCATTGCGCCAATCCCGCCCGCCTGCTCCCAAAGACAATCCACTTCATGACCTTTGCTGTCGCGCCAGAAGTAAAGGTGAGGTGGCTGCGCGTTATTGAGTTTGTTTTTCCAGAGTTCGGCAAGAACGAAGTTTTCAAAGAGGTTACCTTTGGCGTAATGGATTTGTAGCTCCCGAGGTGACCTGATGCCAAGAAGATTGCATGCGAGTCCGGTGTCAAAAAAGTAAATTTTCGGTGATTTGATTACTCGCTTGTTGAAATTTCGGTAATATGGTCGCAATAGAAAAACTGTGAAATTCGTTTCCAGAACAGACAGCCATGAACGTACTGTCTTCTGATCGACACCCAGATCATTGCTTAGCGAACTCAGCTTTACAATTTGACCAACTCTGCCGGCACACAGTTTCATGAAGTTCTGGAAAGTGCTCAAATCATGGACATTGCTGATACTCCGGATATCGCGTTCAAGATAGGTTTGAATGTAGGCCGGCATCCATTCGTCCGGACGCGGATTACGATCGTAGATTGGGGGATAGAATCCGTGGAAAGTCCAGTTTTCCCACTGCTCGCGCATCATTCCCGCATCCAGGAGTTCTCTCATGCTGAATGGCAGCAGATTGAGAATGGCGGTTCTTCCGGCCAGGCTTTGGGTAATGCTGTCCAGGAGAAGAAAGTTCTGTGATCCGGTCAGAATGAAGCGACCCATTCGACTGTCCAGGTCCACTATTCCCTGTATATACGACATCAACTGCGGGACGTTCTGTACCTCATCGAGAATAGCACCCCGGCTGTATGTATCCAGAAATCCCCTTGGATCACTCTGAGCAAAGGACCGCATGTCGGGGGATTCAAGGCTCACGTATTCATGCCTGGGAAAGGCGGCTCGAACAAGGGTGGTTTTTCCTGCCTGCCGTGGTCCCGGCTTGCACATCGTTGATGGTATGCAAAGAATTCAGAGTAAACATTTTGAGAATATCAGGGAATAGCATCAATCAACAGCAAGTTGAAAGGGCCACAAGGGGACTGTCAAGCTAAAATACTGGGTTGGCGGCCGTTGGAGGCCAAAATGAAAAGGAATGTCTTTGGGAGGAAGTTGGCTTCGGTGCCTCAAAACTCCACTTGCGAATTGAGGCACCGGAGGTAATCGTTTGACACAAAGGAGCACTTCGGCTGAAAGTCACCGACGGACCCTTGAAAGCCGCGTGGCCTACAAGTCATCACCCCGACTCTTCAGTATCTCCAAAGACCCGGGGAGGGAAGACACGATTCCTTTGAGCGGCTCGGAAAGATACATCTTCCCCTCATCCTCGTCTTCCAGCCAGCAATTGCTCTGTCCTACCTCACACCACGGGCGTTGAATGCATTCCGGGCAGTAGCTACGGCAGGAGTCGATGATGGTCTCTCCCTGGGCAAGAAGAGAGTGCTGCGTGTCGCGCGTATTGTACACGTACTCGTAAATCAGGCGTGACGGTACGTTCGCTCTGAAATCGAAAAAGATGTTGTAAGGCTCGCATGCATCCTGGATCCGCTCCAGTTCGGACTCGATCTGTTCGTCGGTGAGCCGGTCCGGGGGAGTCATCGGTTTGTCGGGGTACAGGATGTCCTCGAGGCTTGCACTAGTCGGTTTTCCGTTCATCCAGCGCTCGAACAGATCCCAGTCGTTGTCCGGTCCGGTGTCTGGGTCGACGGGAGGATAGTCGTATCCTTCGGATTCCATTATCTCCCGGCTTTTGCACTGCGAGTACCGATTGACCCACTTGAGCAGAACACGAAGTCTGTGGTTTTCGCTTTTGAGGTCGCTGGGAGAGGAGTAAAGGATTCGAGAAAGATCAAGCCCGCGTTGCTTGAATTCACTTCGCAGTGATTTGTTCAGGCGTTGTTCTTTGGAGTGTGACATGGTATGTCTCCTTTTTACGATAGAGTGAAAAAATAGATTTCTGCGTTTAGATGCTCTTTTGCGGCAAAAGGATTATCCGGCTCAGAATCGCACTTGGTAAAAAACAGAAGAAAGCAAGAATGGGCAGCGGTCGTCCAACGGACAGTTTTCATGGGTAGTTTCCTTGTGTAGTGAAACGGGATAGCGAAAAAACACTATGAATCAAATCTAAATTTGGGTATGTCGTTTGGACAAGTGTCGTGGCTTTGTGGAAGTAAAAAAGGCCCGGGGTTGCGGTATGGCTTGGAGGTGAATTCCGGTAGTGTTTCTTGAAGCGAACGTTCAGTGCCGCCGCCGGAGACCTCGGGATGATTGGGCCTGCCTGTTTGAGGAGGCGACTTAGCCGACGAGTTTGCAGGCCCATCCCGGAGTCGGAGGCGATAAGCTGCGGTTTCCGGGAGCCGGCGTTTCTGCCTACTCTTGGGGCGTTTGCCGGGAGTAGGTCGTCGTGCGGGGCCGAAACCCCGGGGATGTTTCGGTTCTGCAAATGATAACGAGTTGAGAGAGATCCACACGTACTGAGCGTTTTTGCTTGTCGTAGCTTTCGTGGTAGTGATATGGAAGGATTTTATCGTAATTGAGGGTCGAACCTTGCACAAAGAACTCAACGAGTTTGGCAAATTTCACGGTTCTACGGCTCAATCAACTACATTCAGGCAACCTGGTTTTCTTCTCTGAACCGGTACGGGGTGATTCGGCAGAACTTTCTGAACTGTTTTTCCATTTCGTCGACGGATCGAAATCCGCAGGATGACGCTATGGCGGTTTCGCTGGAATGGGAGGAACGAAGTCGCTCTTTGGCTATTTCCACACGTGAACGCATCAGAAAATTCTGGAAATTCTCGCCGGACGCTCGTCGAACCGCGGTATTGAGAGCATGCGGTGAAACCGAGAGCGTTGAGGCCGCATCACGGACCGAAAAACTGCCGTTCGTGACTTCGGATTCCATGACTCTCTTGCTTTTTTCGAAAAGGTCATCCTGTTTTTGCACGGATTGTGACCGCCGAGGGGAACCCGCCGGCGCGGGCGAAGTGATCTTTTTGAGTCCGACTCCCAGAACACCAAGCAGCAGCCCTGCCCCAAAGGCGATTATCCAGAGAAACATTGTATCCGCGACTGGGGCACGCTCCGTCACAGGGACTATGCCATAGACCTGTGGACTGTGCATGTTGTGTGCGCCGGCTTCTACCCACGAGAGACTCTCGACCTCATTTCGACTATTGAGGACATGAGCTATGATATTCATCCCAAGCGTGTCCGGCAGTTCCGGGCCGAAGGCCTGGAGCGGTACGGTGAAACGTATTCCGAAGCCCTTGAAGTCTTCCGTTTTTATAATGAATGGGTAATCGACTGATTTTCGGATGCGTTTGATCTCAAACTGCCCGCCATTCATTACCGGTTGGGCAAGAATACGGTATGGTCTCACGTTCAGCGGAACGACAAACCATAATGTGCCGGAGTCCGGGTATGGTTTTTCATTCAGACCGCGGCTCAGCAGGATTTCCACCCCGAGTTCAGCATATTTGTCGTCGGGCAGATCACGATAGTAGAACGGGTCGTTGACCTGGAGCTCGAAAACCACACCTTCGTTGTTCCAGTATGCTTTGGCCGTGTAATTCGGAGTTGACGAGGTTCCTCCGACGACTATCTCCGGCACCGACTCGATATCCTCCGACCGGGCAAAGGTAAGCGGATACCGCGGACGGGAGATCGGATTATGAGCCAAAAGGATTCCTTCGTGACGGATCACTTCCGAAATGCCGTTTCGGTATGTTGCCTGCGCGGAGACGACCACACCGGAGAAAAGATAGTTTGAAAGGTCACCAACGTCCCAAACCATCCTGAATGGTGGGCGTGAGATTGTTCCCAGTTGGAGGGTGTCGACGGAGTCCTCCGAGACTGGAATGAATGCTGAAAACGTAATTGAGCGAATATCCTCACACGCCTTCACCGACAGCGTGCATGCATCCGTTGTAACTTTTGTGCCGGAACCAGGAGCCGTGAGGGCAAAACACTCGTTTTGGGCTGAAACGGCCAATGGAATCAGGAAAAAGGAAAAAACTGTCAACGCAAAGCGCAGATACCGACTGTTTGTCATAGAGTTCTCGCGGTGTCCGGAGGGGGATACCGTAGGAGGTTAAATGGGCGCAGCTGGACTCGAACCAGCGATCTCCGCGATGTGAACGCGGCGCTCTAACCAACTGAGCCATGCGCCCAAGTGCAATAGAAAATACCACCGGGTAACTCCATTTTCAAGTTTATGCCGCAAATCGGCTGAGAATGGTGTCCGTTGGCAGATTGATGTCCGGCGGGACGCAGTGCGCGGCACCGCGAGATTCCCCCTTCTTCAGTGCCTGAACGATGTCCGACGATGCCAATAGAAAACCGTAGTAAAACGTATTTAACAAGCGTGGTTCCCTAGATCGTATGCTGCGGAAATTTCTGCAATACGGGCCTGAAAATGAGTATATTTGTTCACTAATTCCGACCCCGGTAAATGATCGGTTTCAGCTATGCGAAAAATATATGGAATGCGTGCGATTCTGATAGCCGGACTAACCCTGGTATCAACAGGCCGCGCCGAAAAGTCGCAGTATAGCGACGTGAATCGCGATCTTTTTGTTTTTCCCCGCGCTCAGTCGATGGCTCTTTCCGACCTTGTTTATTCACGCGATGCATCTCCGATGAGTAATCCGGCGGTTTCCGCGTTGGAACCGGGTGCTCGGCTCGAAGCAACCTATGCGGGCTATCACGGGAACCTTTTCTCCATCTCCGGTGGTTCATATACTACTCGAATCGATGATCTGCACGGAATTGGGTTGTTTTTCGGCTACCTTCATAATCCCGATATCCCATTCAACGCGCATATGGCTGCCGATGCGGACGGGTATCCGCAGGATTACAGCGAAGAAGACGTGATTGTAACATCGGCCTCCGAATTGCGGCTGGGTGCATCCTACTCCCGTCGTTTTGTGGTGACACCGCATATTAACATATCTATGGGAGTTGCCGCGAACGGATTGCGTATTCGGCTCCCCGGTTGGGATTCCAGGAAAAGCCAGATTAATAATATCCATGGATATGGCCTTGGAATCGATGCCGGGGCTGTTTTCGATCACATGTTGTCCGGGGTGCGTGCCGGAATAAATTTCGATGGGCTTGCGACTTACAACTACTGGGGAAAATACGACGAGTATCAGGCCCCACGGCTGAGAATCGGGGTAGGCTATCGCAAAGAGATCCCCTACGTCTATGGTCGAGTCCTTGCCGTGGCTAGTACTGCCGATCTGTTGGGTAACGACGGCGCGCGTTTAAGCAAATCTTTTCGAAGTGATTACGATTCCGAGACCTGGACGGAACATCAGGGCGTATTGAGTGCCGTCCGGTTTGGGCATGTCGGTTTTGAGTATACCATATTCGATGTTGTTGCCCTGCGTCTGGGATATCACTCGGGGTACGCTTCATTCGGGGGCGGCGTTTCTCTGTTTGAAAAAATCATGAATTTCAATGTCTCCTACATTGTAACGGATCTGGGAGGAAGCTATACGGTGAGCATGGCTACCGAATGGTGATTCCCGCATGAAGCAAACAAAAGAACTGGTAATAATCGCCGAGAACGATCAAGTCCTCGGTGCCGCCCTTTCCGATTTTCTTCGACTCAAAGGGTACGAAACACTTGCGGTTAGCACTACTGAGGAAGCCCTGGACCTAATCGGAAGATTCGAGCCCGTGGCTGTTATCGCCGATGTGCGAATGCCGACCATGGGTGGATTGGAACTACTAAAAAGAATCAGAGAAGACGAGTCCCGGTCTCCGGTTCTGCTGATAACGGGGCATCCCGAGCAAGACGCTGCATTAGAGGCCGTCCGGAATGGCGCTTTCGATTACATCGTTAAGCCTTTTCAACTGGAAATATTATACTACAAGCTCTGTCGAGCGCTTGAGTCTTCCCGATTGTCCCGTGAAAACAGTGCCCTTGCGAGTCTTGCATCTCTCCACGATATAGCAACCAAGCTTACGACAACGCATGATCTCGACGAGCTTCCCACGATCGCTCTGAACTCCTGCCTTCGAGTTTTGAAATCGGAATCCGGATGCATTCGTCTGGCGCGCGGAAATGCCGAATCGAAACTCGAATTTCTTCCTCCCGGGAAGAGTCTTATGTCCGGTGATCCGGACGGCGTTTCAAAATTTCTGCACTCCGGGGCTGCCGAATGGGTTGTGCATAACGGACGCCCGCTCATGCTGAACGGTGGGACATGTTATCCCGAGGGAGTGGTCCCACCCGAAGAAAATCTCGAGACACCATTTCAACTGTTGGCTCCGCTATCCGCTTACAACGATGTTCTTGGAGTTGTCGCCCTTTACCGCACATCCGGGGATACCCCCTTCACGGTCTCCGATCTGAATACTCTGAATGTACTCGCTACGCAGATTGGTGTCGCTTTCAAGAACGCCGGCATGTACACATCGATTCATCGCAAGCTCGACGAGCTTTCGCTTATCAGCACCTATTCCGAACAGCTCATGGGTTTGATCGAGAAGAAGGATGTGATAAAGAGCCTCTTTTCAACTATACGACGCTACTTCGACATAGATACCCTTGGGTTTCTCCTGGTCCGCAAACGGTTTCATGAATTTCTTTACTGGTCTCGTGCACCGCTAAGTCGTGAGACACTGTCCGAGGTATCCGGTGAAGTCATCGATCGGTACAACAAATCCGGAAAGAGCAAAGTCCTGGCGAAACGGGTGACCCATCGAAAACTGCTCGAAGAGGACGGCGTCGACGGAAGCATCGACACTCCACCGGCTTTCAGTCATATCGTTCCCATAGTCTGGGAAGATTTCAATTTCGGTGTTCTCTATTGCGGTGCCTCCCGGGATCTGGATAATCGGGAGGAAAAGCTCTCGCTTCTCTCTTCTCTTATCAGCCAGACACGAATTGCATTGGCCAATGCAAATCTGTACAACGACATGAAAGAGAATTATATCCGTACGATAAAGGCCCTGGCGATTGCGGTGGATGCGAAAGATACCTATACTCACGGGCATTCGGAAAACGTGATGAACATCGCCGAGGCACTTGCCGGTGAATTCAGCGACGACCGTCGATGGATCGGGATTGTGCGGGATGCGGGTCTTTTGCATGATATCGGAAAGATCGGAATTCCCGGGTATATTCTCAACAAACCTGGCCCTCTCACCTATGAGGAATTCAACGGTATCATGAAAACACATACGACTCTCGGGGCAAATATCGTGAGGGACGTCCCGTTCCTTCGTGAACTCTATTCGCTTATTCTGTACCACCACGAGAACTACGACGGAAGCGGATACCCCGAAGGGCTCGAAGGTGAGGATATTCCGCTGGGCGCACGAATTTTGCATGTAGCCGATGCATTCGAGGCTATGACCTCTAACCGTCCGTACCGGAACAGTCTCGGCAAAGGCGAAGCGGTGCGCCGCCTTCGAGGCGAGCAGGGGCGCCAGTTCGATCCGGCGGTGGTTGAGATATTTTTCGAGGTGGCGCAGGCAAAAGGCTGGTTCGGCGAAGCCGATCTCTAACCAGCTTACGCAGAATGCCGTGAATTGATTGCGAAACTTGGGGCTAAGGTTTATTCGGGTTCGATTGTTTCAGCCCCCCAAGCCTTGTGCGGCCATACTTCAGTTTCAGGTCATGAAGAAGGTATTGATCCCCATCGGGACGCATGCCGGCCTGAAAAAGCGTGTCCATAACCTCAAGTTGTTCGACCGACCTGGCGAGTTTTCCGGGATCCCTGGTGAATACTTCAGCCAGCGATTTTCGTGTGTGGTAGTCGCGCTCGGCCTTGTTGGCGAGACGAATTCCGTAGGGGCCCAGTCCGTTCTTGAAATCCTGCAGGTGTTCCTTAAAATCCCGTTCGACTCGGTATCGCTCCCATGCACGATCCGCCCCAAACCATATCGCACGAAACACAACTGCGATTCCGACGGCCCACCACACTCCTGCGGTGGTGAAGAGATAGACGACAGTTCCCGCCGCAATCGATGCATAAAACCGATAAAATCCCAACCACCACATTTACTCTCACTTACTGTTGAGCATAATCTTTATAGTATTGGCAATAAGTTTCGCCGCATCTTCGCTGATTCCTCGTCGAGGCGTTCCTTTTTGGGCCTGCAGTTGCCGCGCTTTCGGTGAAACAGTACTGTCCGGCCACTTATGTATCGAAGCTTTTCGGTTCTTTCGAGTGTTTTTTTTAGCCCCGTCACGGCGGTATCCGTCGGGAGTGAGGTATTGTGGATGTTCGTACATGCATTCCTCCGGTGTTGGAGCCAGGAAACAGTCGTACAAACAGTATACCACAACTCGGCAAAAGCCGGAAGAGCTAAAACACCGATTCGGCTAGACACGAAATTCCCGGTCGGTGATTTCCGTAATGAAGCGGTCGATCGAGACCGGATAATATTCCAGTTTAGGAGCCAGAATCAGGCCGGTCCGTATGTCTTCCTGCTGAAGAAGCTCATCAAGAGTTCTGTCGATCAGCTCTTGTGGCGGCTTTTCGCTTTCAGTCTTCTGAAAGTATTCGCTTGCCACCTTGAGTTGCTTGCGGTGACCGCCAAAAGAAAACAGTCTGCCCTGCAGATCGTTATCGAAAGTTTCCGGATCGAAGACATCCCCAAAGGCATCACCCAGGGCCTGGGGAGATATTACGAATTTAGGGGAGACACTGATTTTGCCGTCTATCCTCACGCTACCATCAGGTTCTTCGCCACGAGGAGCAATCAGCACATACGGTAGCTCGTGGTATCCGGAAACAATACCGCTGATTGGTTTGCGCAAAATCTCGGTTCTTTCGAACATCTCTTGCAGGCGAGGATCGCTAAAGTTATTCGGAAACATATTCATGGCCATAAAATACATACTCGGATTGGTTTCCACAATTATCGCGCTTAACTAATTCTTTTTTGTTAGAAATCCATTTGATCTTGCCTTCCGACAAAATAATCAGTATATTGAACCGTATATACAAAAAATTGACTCTGGAGTCACTCTTATGAATGCTAAGTCGGCAAGGGATCAGGCTGTACGTGACGCAAAAACAAATATCATACTCGATGCGGCACGGCAGGTGTTCAGCGCCCGAGGCTATCACGAGACAAGGCTCGAGGATATAGCGGCATCCGCGGGATTCTCGAAGGCGGCGCTCTACAACTATTACCAGGACAAAGAAGAGATTTTTCTAAGTCTCGCTATCCGCGAGTATGAGCGTCTGCTCAAGAAAGTTGAGCAGACCGAACGTGGCGGGGCTGATGCGGGGGAAAGTATCCGATCGATTCTGTACTCCATTTTCACTCTGTTCGGTGAGCAATTCGGGATTATGCTGGCGATATCGCATTTTCGAGCAGCCGCACACGGTAATAGATCGATAGAGGAGGTAGAACGACGTCATGCCGATCGTACCGAGCAGTTCAAGAATCTCTATGGAATGATGCAGGCGGCTATGATGCGAATAATCGCACGGGCGCGGGCTGCTGGAACGATCAAGAGTTCTCTTTCGGATACTGTTCTGGCACGCTATCTGGGATCGTTGATTCGGGGAACGATGTTCGAGTGGAAAATTGCCGGGGAACTCGGCAATATCGACGAAGAGGTCGGCAACATAATGACATTTCTTTGTGAAGGCATGAAACTGGAATTCAATCCGGACTTGTCTTCTTAGCCCGAGTTCGACAGTCGAGAGCGAGCAACAGCTTATGCAGAATGCCATGAGTCGATTGTCGAAGTCGGGTCAGGCGAGAAAACGATATTATCCGACTCAATTGATTTACTAGCCGGCCCATCCGCGGTCGAGGAGATCGATGTCTCGACGGTGGATAAAAAGTCGGGGCAACAACTTACCCTAATGGGAACGTAGAGAAATGAAACGGTCAATTTCAATAGCGGCATTTCTATTTACCGCGGCGCTTTGCACCAAATCGCTTTCGGAAACTACCCTTACGCTCGAAGAGTTGTTCGAAAAGTGCAACGGTTGTTCCGACGATATCGCCATAGCCGAACTCGATGATGCGATCGGGAGGGAGGATATCAAGTTCTACCGGTCGGAGGCGTTGCCGATGGTTTCGCTGGAAGCGGGCGCGGGGCTTGGTTCACAGGCTCTGAAGGGACAGGCGTTCACCGCCATTCCGCCTGGTATTACCCGGGCCAATGCCCAATCGGCCAACTGGAGTTTGTCGGTATACCAGCCGATATTCACGTTTGGGAGTGCGTTCAATGCGTTGAAAATCGCTCATCGTCGAAGTGACATGCTTGACGATATGCTTCGCCTGAAGAAAGACGCATATTACTTGAAGCTCATTTCATCGTTCAACGGCGCACTCCTTGCGCAGAAATCCGTTGGGTCGGCCGAGAGGGCCGCGCAATACGCCGACAGGACCCTCGCCCGGGTCGAACGCGCATTCGAGATGGATGGTGTAGCTCGTCGAGATCTTTTGCGAGTGAAGGCTCTGGCTCTTCGCAAAGAGGCAAATCTCTCACAGGCACGCGCAGCCAAAACGATTGCGTTCGAGCGATTGTCCGATGTTTCTGAAACCACGATAGACGATTCCGTGCGACTCGTACAAGACCAAAATGGCTGGGCATCCAATATTCCTTCAGATACTTCGGCTAGTCAAAGCATGGAGTACAGGCTGAAGGAGCACGAGGTTGCACTGCAGGAACTCAACATAAACTATCGCCGCGCAAAACTTTTCCCCACGATAGGTTTGTTTGCCACGGCCGGAAGTCAGGTGCAGCGAATGATTTCTCTGCATCATAAGAAGGATTGGTTTAGTTATGATGAGTTTTTGGAATCAATGCCTTCTGCAACCGGGGGGGGGCAAAATGGATCGTCGACAGAGGATTATGCAAACCCGAATCTGGAGTCGGTTCTCGATCCTGAGTACTACAACTATGCCCTCGGTCTTCAACTCACGTGGAATATTTTTGACGGCCGCAGGACGCGTGCGGAGCACAACAAAGCCAGGTACGGCTTCGAGAAAGCGCAACGTGAGGCCAAGCAGATAAAGGAAGAAAACGCCAGGGAGATCGAGGAAACGAGGACCGGCATAACGACGCTCAATAGCAATATCGAAGCCTTATCGCTTCAGCTCGAGGCCGCACGGGGAGCATTGGAGGAGGCCGAGCGGGATTACGCCGACGGGTTTATAGATGTTACCGAGCTTTTGGAAATAGAACGCGAAGTTCGCGATGCCGAACAGACGCACATGCAACTGGAAGCTCAGAAAGTGCTGGCGGTCGCACAACTGAAGGCACTTCTGGGGATACCTTTGTACGAGGAGAAGAAATGAAGTTTCGTATTTTGACCATTTGCGCACTTGCGGTCGCTGTTGTCGGTTGCGGGGGCAAAAAGGGCGCGGAGAACAGCGCAAAGCGTGACGACGATACCGTTGCGGTAGAGACAATGACGGTACAAATGTCGGACTTTGTTCAACATGGCGAGTACTACGGCGAAGTGGCCGGGCTTCGGGAAGCGTACCTGGTAAATGTTTCAGGCGGAACGGTTGAGCGGATTCACGCAAGTATCGGGGCTTGGGTAAAGGAAGGTCAGTCGCTTGCCGAGATCGATGCCGCGCGTGCGGAGGCCCAGCTCGAGACCGCTGAACTTCAGGAAAAAGTCGCTAAAGACAACTACGAACGTACGAAATCTTTTTACGATCAGGGAACATCTTCACGGGTTGCACTCGACAACGCTCATCTTGCCTGGCTCCAGGCTAAAACCCATCGATTGCAGGCCGAAAAGGCATACAACGGGGCATTCTGTATAACCCCGATTACCGGAAGAGTTGCGTCCCGCGGTATAAATGAGTTTCAGGATATCGGTCCCGGCACTCCTACCTTCGTGGTAGCACAGTTGCATAAAGTCAAAGTTATGGTAAACGTCCCGGAAAGCGAAATCGCGGGCGTCACGGTGGGGAATGAAGCGACTGTCACACTGGCCGCTGTTCCGGGAAGGACCTGGGATGGGAAGGTCCATTCCGTCGCACGGAGAGCCAATCCAGCCACCAAACGGTACGAAGCAGAGCTTCTTGTCGACAACAAAGATGGAATGATTTTGCCGGGGATGACGGCCCGGGTGGATCTCACTCTTAGGACATACAATGATCAGGTCGTGATCCCCACCTCGGCGGTTCTTACAGCGGGGTCGCTCCACGAGGTAATGACGGTAAATGGGGGTATCGTGGAGAAACGGAAAGTTCAATTCGGGCCGATGGATGAAGAACGGACGGTTATCACGGATGGGTTACAACCGGGAGACCGGTTGATTATCGCCGGGCAGCATCTGGTTACGCAGGGCGATGCGGTCATTGTGAAGGAACGGGGCTAATAGATCATGATTAACTTTGTTGTCCGCAAGCATGCGGCGGTTTACACGCTGTCGGTACTTATACTGGTTATCGGTGTCGTCTCATATGTCGGCTTGCCCAAGGAAGCTTCACCGGAAATCAAGCAGCCGTATATTTTCGTGACGACGGTCTACCCGGGGGTTGCCGCAAAGGATGTCGAGAATCTGGTCACTCGACCGATCGAGACCGAGCTGGACGGGCTTGAGGGACTCGAGGATCTCAGTTCTTCCAGTCAGCAGAGCCTCTCGTTTATTTTCGCAACGTTTTCCTCGAGTATGACGGTCGAGAGGGCGCTGCAGAAAGTGCGTGAGCGGGTCGATATCGCACGTGCCCAACTGCCCGCCGATGTCGATGAACCGGTTGTCCGGGAATTCAGTTCTTCCGACTGGCCCATTTTCATCGTATCGCTTTCCCACCCCGAGGGTGTGGAGGTCATCGAGAAGGCCTCGGAGCTTCTGGAAGACGAATTACGCAGGGTCAAGGGGGTTCTGGATGTGGATATCGCGGGGCGCCTCGAGCAAGAAATCTCGATTGAACTCGATCCCGTGAAACTGGAGCGTTACGAATTCTCCATTAACGATGTTATCATGGCCGTTCAGTCGTCGAATATCGCCATACCGGGCGGCATTCTCAAGAACAGTGCGAAGAACTATACGATTTCGGTCAACGCCGAAATCAGGAATCCGCGAGAATTCGAAAATGTCATCGTGAAGTCCGGGCCGGTGAAGGTGCACTTGCGCGATATCGCACGAGTCCGTTTTGTCGGGGCCGAACCGGAAACGTATTCGCGTGTCAACGGAGATCCCTGCATAACTCTCTCGGTGAAGAAACGCTCGGGACAGAATATCATTGATATTGTCGATGAGACCAAGCTCATTATCGAGAAACTGAAACCGCAATTCCCGGCCGGAACACAGGTAGACTACATTTCCGACCAATCACGATATGTCCGGCAGATTGTAGCCGATTTGGAAAACAATATGTTCACCGGGTTCATGCTCGTGATGATAGTCACCATTTTCTTTTTGGGTTTGGTGAATTCGCTTTTCGTTTCGCTGGCGATCCCGTTTTCCATGTTGCTGTCGTTCTTCGTCCTGGATATGATGGGAATTACTCTGAACATGGTTGTTCTTTTCAGCCTCATTCTGGCGCTGGGGATGCTGGTTGACAACGGCATTGTCATAGTCGAGAACATATTCCGGCACGGCACCATGGGGAAAACCAAAATGCGGGCCGCGATTGACGGTGCAGAAGAGGTAGCCTGGCCGATTATCGCGTCCACAATCACTACCTGTCTGGCATTTTTTCCGATCGTTTTTATGCCCGATGTGATGGGTGATTTCATGTCATATCTCCCGAAAACGGTGATTGTCGTGCTCGCCTCGTCTCTATTCGTGGCGCTCACGATTAACCCGGTTTTCTGTGCGGGATTCCTTCGGATCGACGAGCGCAGTCGCAAGAAAATGGTTGAGGGCGGCGGATTTTTCGGCCGACTTCAGTCGTGGTACACTAAACGGATCAAAAGCGCAACAAAGCATCCGGTATATGTTCTGGCAAGTTCTTTCGTCGTGGTGGTCCTGGGGTTCATACTGTACTTTGCTATGGGTAAAGAAATGGTGTTCTTTGGAACCACCGATCCGATCGAAGCGGTTGTCTCAGTTGAGCTTCCTCAAGGAACACCGCTGCGAACCACCGATTCGCTGGTTCGGGAGGTGGAGAAAATCGCTAACCGAACTCCTGCCTCATTGGACAACATACAGGCAACGGTTGGTCGCTCGGGAAGCGGCGAAATGTTTGCCGGGATTGGTGAGGAGTTCAACAAGGGATATGTGCGGTTAGTATTCAAGCCTTTCCTTGAGCGGAAAATCAAGGGAAAGACAACAATGATTGCACTCCAGGATTCGCTGGAGGGGGTGACCGGAGCGGAAATAATTGTGAGAGCGGAAGAAAATGGACCACCGTCCGGACACGACGTATCCTACGAAATTGTCGGCAGCGAATATGCCGTGATGGGACGATTCGCGGATTCGATTCTGACTGTTCTTTCTCGATACGATGCTCTGAAACTTATCGATACCGACTATGAAGCCGCAAAGCCCGAGATCGCAGTAACGGTAAACAGGGTAAAAGCGGCATTCCACGGCTTATCGGTGCAGGAGGTCGCCGGCACGATACGTAATGCAATCAACGGCTCCACGATCGGCAGCTTCCGACAGGGCGAAGAAGAATACGATATTACACTTCGGTACGGTCGCGAGTCACGGAATGCCGTACCCTCCCTTCGGCGTCTGCATCTTGTCAACCATGACGGGCTGCGGATCCCGCTCGTGGAGGTCGCCGATGTGGCTATCAACTCCTCGGTGGGGGTTATAAAGCGTCGAGGTCTCGAAAGATCCGTGGGCGTTTGGGGCGATTTCCATGACGACGTACAGAACAAGGATGTCATCAAAAAGGAAATCGACGGAATCGTGCGTGGAATGATGCTCCCCCGAGGGTATGAAGTGACTCAGGGGGAGGGGGAGGAAATGCGTGCCGAGGCGATGCAGTTTCTCATGAAGGCGTTCATTATTGCCGTGTTCCTAATTGTTGTTGTTTTGGTTGCCCAGTTCAACTCCATTACACAGCCGGTCATAATTATTTCGTCGGTTTTTCTTTCGCTGGGTGGTGTTTTCTGGGGCTACTTCTTGTCGGGTCAGGAATTCGTGGTGATTATGTCGGGTATCGGGTGTATCGCACTTGCCGGAGTTGCGGTGAATAACTGCATTGTGCTGGTTGACTATACAAATATTCTGATCAGAGACGGTATGAAGCCCGCGGATGCGGTTATCGAGGCAGGGAGGACACGTTTGCGTCCCGTGCTCCTTACGGCAATTACCACTGTTCTTGGGTTGCTGCCCATGGCATTCGGCGTGAGCATAGATATACATCCGGGCAGTTTTGGCCTTCAGGTCGGTTCGGAGTCTTCGGAGTTCTGGCGCGCATTTGCATGGGCAATGATTTATGGACTTACCTTTGCAACGGTAATGACTCTGGTGGTGGTGCCTAGTATGCTTGCCCTTAACTTCAAGCTCTTTCCTCCCAAAGAGGAGGAGTTCGGCAAAGAGCCCGCTATGGAGTAATGGAGTAAGGAGTAATGGAGTGCCTCCCATATGCCTTTTCTTTTCCAAAAAAACCACCGGGTGGAGAATTGCATGAGAGTATGGGTCCAGTATCTCAGAAAGCTTTGCGAAGTCCGAGCGCTTCGATCATTGCATCGTCCGATTCTACTCGATCGCCTTTTGTGGTGAGGTAGTCTCCCGATATGTATCCGTTGGCGCCGGCAAAAAACAGATGGCTCTGCAGCGGACCCAGGTTTACCTCTCGTCCTCCGCATACCTTGATTTTCTTGTCCGGCAGGGCGATTCTGACGAGGGAGATCATTTTGAGGAAAGTCAACGGATCGATCTGTGCTCCCGTGCTACGCGTTCCGGGAATCGGATTGAGGAAATTGATCGGTATGGTGTCAACCTGCAACTCCCGTAAGGTCATGCACATGGATTTGCGATCCTCCCAACCTTCGCCAAGTCCGAATATTCCGCCACAGCAGACGGACATACCCGCCTTTTTTGCTCTGCGCACCGTTTCTACGCGGTCTTCAAACCGATGGGTTGAGACTATTTTTCCAAAAAATTCCTTGCCTGTCTCCAAATTGTGGTTGTAACAGACGACCCCCGCCTGGTAAAGACGGCAAAGTTCGTCCTGTGAGAGGAGGCCCAGTGATGCATGAATCGGGCCCTCGCATTTTTCCAGACTGTTCACCAGTTGAGCAAGCTCAGCGGGAGAAAGTTTTCTTCCGCTCGATACTACTCCAAAGGCCAGGCCCTTTTCTCGGGCGGCTCGGTATGCGGCGAGTATCTCTTCCTCACCGGCCGCCGCTGTTACGGTTACGTGAGCGTTGTTATGCGCCGATTGCGAGCAAAATGCACAGTCTTCCGTACATCCTCCGGATTTTACGTTCATAATGGCGCAAGGGTCAACCGTATCCTGAAAGAAATGCCGCCGAATCTGGTCGGTACAGGCGAATAGAACGGAAAGGTCTTTTTCCGCCCAGGCGATGACTTCATCCAAATCTGATTCGTCGGTTTGCAGAGATACCGCGCGGTGGTACAGCATCTCGGCTTTTCTGAACAGAGACATCGATTTCGAATTCCTTTCTATCTCCTGATCCGGCATAGCCGCTGAAACTCTACGCGGATTCGACGATTTCTCGCTTGGCCCGTTTCACGTACTTGGCATGCTGCTTCGTCAGGTGTTCAAGGAAGCTTTTTTCTCCGGGCGTAATGGTCCTGTCGAATGCCTGTGCGGTGACGGCGACCTTGATCTGATACCCGGTATCGGATTTGTGGGTGAATCGCTCGGAAAATCGGCGGGTTACCCGGTCACATGCCGTTTTGCAGCCCTCGGCATCGGTCATCGGAAGAAGCGCAAACGGAACATTGTCGATTGGAGTAAGAGATCCTACCAGATCCAGGTCTCTGAGAATACCGCGCAGTTCGGTATACACGTGAGCCCGGAACTTTTCCGTGAGTTCTCGTTCCGCAATAGTCCATGCTTTCTCAGTACGTTCGGCAACCACCGAAACCGCAAGAACTGAAAAGGGATTCCCGTACCGTATGTGTTCCTTGATAAACCGCTGCAGGAAGAAACGGGTGTTGTTTGCACTGAGGATGCCGGTTGGCAGCTCTTTGGGTGAAGGCTTTTCGATCATAATCTGTGACTGTTCTTCATTGTATTTGCGGGTGAACTCATCAACGACGCTCTTTACCTGGTCCCGAGTGTATCCTTTGGCGAACAAGGATTGTTCGAGTGGAGATGTGACGGTGGAAATATCGATTTGTTGATCTGCAACAGTATCGAGAAGTCTCACCAAATGAGTTCCGGTCAATTCTCCGGCTTCCGCCGCGGTTGTTACCATCCAATCGGTCTTGAGTTGCTCGAGAGTTTGCTTGAAGCGGGTTGATAAGCCGCTGTCGATCTGTTTTACAAGATCGTCGGGGAGGCCCTGTTCATGAAGTTTTCCAAGCAGTTGTTCTTCAAGCTGAAGAAGCATTGCCTCCAGAATTTTCGGATTTCCTTCTTCCTTTATTTTCTCCGATGTGGCCGCCATTTTCCGTCCGGCCGCCTCTATGTATGATATCAAGAGGTTTGATAAGGCAACCTCATCATCATTGGTATCTTTTCGTATGGTGGACGCCAGGTAGATGAGGCGGGCAGCTTCACCGGGGTCACTCTTCATCCCTTCCACAATCCGTTCCAATGAAATTCCGATATCTTCAGCGCCTTCCTTGAGCACCGAAATCACGGTCTCACTCTGAAGCTCTTCATTCAGTTCTTCCAGGAGTGCAAGATACTCGGGTAACTGCATGCCTTCGGCGAAAAGCCCTCGCTTCAGAAGCGGTAGCAGCTTCTTCAACTCTGTCAGGTCCGGTATCATGCGCCTGATAAGATTGGCAAGGCGTTTTGCCGAAACGCTGCCATTTCGGTATTCCTCCTGCATGATTTTGACGATCACTTCGTATGACATGCGATCAACCTGATCGAGAACCTGTTCCTTCCCTTCGGCAAGCTTCCCGAGCTGTTTCTGTACGGCCAGACTGTCCCGAAGATCCATTTTCAATCGCATGACGACTTCGGACAATACCTCGACCGACAGGGGGCCGTCGTTTTTGTCGATTTCGGAGATTTCTCTGTTCAGATACCGAAGGGCGGTTATCGCCTCTTCCGGCGTAACTTCGCTGGTTCCCCCGATAACCGAAATCAGCTCTTCAGTGAACTGCTTTGGTTTCTCGGCTAAATCCTTGAGAGAAATTACCGTCCCGATATTCTGTAATAAGAAATTTTCCTTTCGGGCTCGTTCCGTATCAAGTTTGCGAGCATCCGGGGAGTCCTTCTGCACCACAGTTTCATCCGAAGTGATTTTTCGATAAAAAACATAGTTTATTTTGATGTTGGTAATGTTTCGTTGGGCCAGCGAATTCTGGATTCGTTCTACCTTCTTATCGGAGCCCACCAGGACAGGAAAGAATGCTCGAAGCAAATCTCCGGTCAGACCCTTCTCAAACGATATCGACTGAACTCCCGATTTCGTGAAGAAATCGAGGAGTTTTCGGGCATGAATTTTCATATCCACACGCCACTGATCAACGAAAAGCGATTCTCGATGCAGCATTAAGCTGATCATGCCGCTTTGATTCAGAGGTTCAATGAGCACCCCGAGAAAATCGTAGAGGCTTTTTTTGACCGAAGGATGATGTGCGCCGTAGATCACGGCATTGTTGAATGCGAGATTGAACGTTCGCGCAATCGATTCGGCCTCACGTCGGCCAAGTTCTGCATCTGATGCTGTATTTTTCGGCATACTGCTCCCATTCCTGCACTAGATCCTTAGAGGGGCCGCTTTAATTAAGCAATATCGCTATATCCACCCACAAACCCGGTGAACCCAATGCACTGCCGCCGTGTATTCCATGTGAGGGCATTTCGATACCCTCCCGGCATACTAATATAAGATAACTTTTTGCGTCGGCCTCGGCGCATAATGTCCTGATGTTCAAGTCCGGACAGGAAAGCCGTTTTAGGTGAAACAGGTTTATTCCAGTGAAATCGATAGTGATTTTCTTCGAGTACTCAAAAAAGCGCGTTACCTCTCTGAGTATACCTTTAATCATGAATTTTCGTCAAAAACTGGACGGATCACCTATCCCGGAAATCGGAAACCATTCGGCACCGAGGGAGAAAATAATGGAAACACTGAGGCTTATAATCTACGCGCTTTTGGTAGCGCTTCCTTCCTGATACTAACTGAGGGCTCGCGCAAAAATAACTTTACATTTTTTGCTTGCTCTTGCTTGCGGATATCTTCGCGGTTTCTGGAGTCTCTATTCCATGACAACTCCTGATTAATGCCTGTCCGGAAGCTACTCGTTCACTGATCCCGTCCCGTCCCGCCGAGAGGGAGGAGGACGAAGTGAACCTGCGTTTCAGCCCGAAAACGAGCGCTTCGTCCCGCCGGACAAGATCAGGGTCCGTTTTCAGGTAATTTTCGAACGGACACCAATTGTTGCCAAGCCTTTTCGCGACGTGTATCTTTGGGTCCTTATTCGCGCAAAACTGTGGGAAGGAGAACGGATGGCGTCTGCCGAAAGAATACTCTCAGCTCTTTATCAGAGAACAACGGGCACCATCAAGTTGGGGCTTGAACGGATACAAAAGGCCGCCTCGGAGCTGGGAACTCCACAAGGGGCCTATCAAACCATTCACGTGGCGGGCACAAACGGAAAAGGCGCGGTCTGTACGTTCCTCGAGTCTGCACTCAGGAATGCAGGATACAAAACGGGTCTGTACGTTTCTCCGCACCTGGTGAACTTTGAAGAGCGCTTTCTGATCAATGGTCGGCCGGTATCTCTCAATGAATGGAAAGACATCTACCATGTAGTTGAGCCGCTTATCGATAAGTACGACCTCACCTTTTTCGAGGTTACCACACTTCTCGCCCTTTTGGTCTTCAAAAATGCCGAAGTAGATTGGGCGGTTGTTGAGACAGGGCTCGGCGGGCGGTTGGATGCGACCAATGTGCTTGTTCCGAGAGCATCGGTGATCACCCGTTTAGGAATGGACCATGCCCAATACCTTGGAAATGATCTGTGTTCGGTGGCGCGTGAAAAACTGGGAATAGTGAAACCGGGCGTTCCACTGGTGATGCTCGTTCCGGAAAATCCGGAAATCCGTCGGCTGGCCAACGAGATCGTGGAGGCCCGCAATACCCAGGTGGACTGGGTAGCGCTCGAGCCGCACCATCAGGCTGAAATAACAGGTGGTTTCAGTAGATTCCGGTTCCGGGAGACCGAGGTTACGGTCCCGCTGATCGGGTATCATCAAGCCGCTAATGCTCTTCTTGCCATGACGGTCCTGCATAAACTCGATATTGCGGGTCCACCGTCAAATGCTTTGGCACTTGCATCGGTTCGTCTTCCGGGAAGACTCCAGATAGTGATCCGGGACGGTAAGCCCTGGATCTTTGACGTCGGTCATAATCATCAGGCCGTGGAGGCCTTGACGGAGACGCTGGCTGCAATCTACCCCAGTCAAAGCATCCTCTTTGTGGTCGGAGTAATGGTGGACAAAGACGTGTACGCAATCATGAAAACCATCTCCGCATCCGCCACTGAAATTGTAGCAGTGACACCCTCCGTCGCTCGCGCTACGGATTCGGAAGCGTTGCTGAAATGTATTCCGGACAGCTTCAAGGGAGAAACCGTGAGCAAAGGAACAGTACCCGAAGGCATCGCGGTCGCGGAGCATTCCAAGGCCGACGTGGTATGCGTTTGCGGATCATTCTACACGGTTGGTGAAGCCATGACCGCTTGTGGTATTCGTCCCTATGAAATGTAACCGCGCCGTTTGGAACGAATCGTTCGTTTCTATCGTATCCCGTGGGTTTGGGGAAAGAAACCCGAAAACCCCCGGATACTGTAATCAAGTAATTATCATGGTTGTTGTTCGGCCGGTCCTCTCTATAGTTTGTTGGTATAATCCAGAAAAAGACATGAAAGGTCACCATGATGGAGAGGTCTCAATGAGAGATCCATGGATCCATGCGAGTGCTTTCAGCAGAGGTTTATCACTTTGCGTAATCCGATCAGCCCTGTTTGTCCTGCTGCTCTCTTCCTTTTTCTTCCTGCGGAGGGAGGCTACGATCCCGGCAAAAGGAGTACACGCTGTCCGGTAATGGTCAGGGGGTGTATTGGTGGGTTGACGCTTGTGCACTGGCACACGTCGAAAATCCGCCTGTCCGAGGGAGTTTCACTTTCACCGCACGTGTAAAAGAGGTTGCGCTGCCCGAACATCCCGGACCCCCTCATATAGGGATAATGGTAAAGGGGCGAATGATCGCGCCGGCACATGTGCCGGCACTTCGCTGGGATACCTATTGGGAAACCAGGGGCAGTGGTCTTACCTGGTTCAACCGAATTACCCCCGGAGACACTCTCGAAGAACTGCACGCCGATTTTGCCGAAAAGCAGTGCCATGGAACAGGGCAAGGATTTTCGTAAGGACGGGGAGATGTCCGCTCAACCGACACCAGGAGAAAGATCGTCGGTAAGTCGGCAAGGAAAACGCCTTGAAGTCCGAAAACATTCCGACAAATTGCAAGTTTTTTACGATCAGACATCCGCGGTGAAGTCGGGGACGGTCGTTGTCACCCTTTTCGATCCGTCGGGGCGTGTTGTTAGGCAACGTGTCGTTTCCCGTGGAACCGCGGGGAGCAGCGTTTCATTAGAGCGTCCTTCTCATGGGATGTACATACTGCAACTTTCAGACGGTTTGGGTCGGATAACCCGAAGAAAGATTGGGCTGTAATCCACCCGCCGGATTACCGTTGGAACAGGTTCTGGAGTGGTTTTCACGAGCGCTTACCGGTGCGTTGGAAAGAGTATTCGCGTATTCACCCACGATTACCCACGATGGGGACCACAAGCAAGTAATTCAGATGGGTATCTGCGCTATACCCCGGCAGGAATGCACGACGAGAGAAAAGAAGCCCTGTTCCCATCCGAGGAACAGGGCCGAAAGTGCGAGGCCGATTTGAGTCGCGGATTACCCCTTTACGGCAGGGGACGGAGAGAGTTTCGAAGACACGGGTTCTGCCGTATCTTCAGTTTCCGCATCCCCGGATTCTTTTTGTAAGCGGCGCAATTCCGAAATCATTGCCGTGGCTCTTCGATCCCCCGGACTTACCTTCTGGAACTCTTCCATAACGGCAACTGCGCTGTCGTACATGCCCTGTTCCTGATAATTTCGCATTAGCAGAGCATACGCATTAAAAGGATCTTGATCACTCCTTGCAATGTTGCGCAGCAGATCGTTCGCCTCGGCACTTCTGCCTAATTCATCCAGAATCTGGGCTTCCATTTTCATGTAATCCGGATTGTCCGGTTCGACCATTCTCGCTTGCCTGATTTTTTCAAGAGCAAGTTCATACCGATCATGCTGAGTAAGAGTTCGGTGAAGCAGAGTACGTGGACGCCAATCCCACGGCATAAGAGCGATCACCTGCTCGAGTTTGTTGATAACGATATCCAGAGTATCCTGATACCCGGCCCGAAGTTCCGTTAGTTCCCGGGAAACCTCGCCTGCTCCGGCATCGGCCGTTGTATCGACGAGCGCTTTTTCCAGAGATTCGATTCTGGATTTCTTGTCCAGGAGCGGTTGCTCGAGCGTGAGCGCAACCTGAATGAAGCTTGCCGCATAATTCGACATGAGCTTCTGGGCCGTTTCGCTCATGATGACATTTCCTTTACCCAGGCCCCTGAACTGATAAACATCGTCGATAAGATAAAGCGTCCTGTCGAGATCTATCCGATCGTCGGAGGGAACTTTTTCAGTCAGTACGCGGTAGACAAGACCTTCCATCTGGAGATAAGGCTGGAGTCCCATCATGTTGTCGTTGGAAACTGTTACCGCAAAATAGATGGGTTTGCGCCATTTATTCGAATCGACGATGTTCACCACCATTTTGTCCTGAACCCGCAGAGCCTGTTTCTCCCGACGTCCGGGGAGAACTACTCGAATACCTGCTTTGGGCATGGTGTAGGGGAGTGGCTTCTCAAGCGGATTCAGTTCATGCGTAAGGGCTTCGATTTCCTTATGAGAAAACGATATCGGCACCTTGGGTTCAAGGTCCTTGAGCTGCTTTATATACCAGGTGGTGTTAAGCAGGCTCAGGTTTACAATTCGAACGTCTTTCCGAATACCCTCGGCTTCTTGCAGGAACCATAGCGGAAAAGTGTCGTTATCTCCATTGGTGAAGATTATTCCATCCTTTTCACACGACATCAGAAGATTGTATGCATAATCATACGGTATCCAGTCATTGGTACGATTATTTTCCGCATAGTTATGTACATAGGGAAGTGCGGGAGAGACAAGAAACAGCACGACGGCAATCGGAGCCATCTGCGTTCTGAGGAAACGGTTGGAATTCGTGAACAGGAGATGGAGCAGACTGCCCGCCGCAAGACCGATCCACATCCCGAAAAACATGAATCCCGCGGTAAAGAAGTAGTCTCGAATACGCACTTCGCGATGCACGGTTGGCATCGTTCCCTGTCTTCCGCTTCGAACCCAGGCCATGTAGTCGCGTTTTTCCGCATGATACCCGTCGGCGAAATTCATGTAGAGAACCAGTCCGATAGAGGAGAGCACGAATAGCACGATCAGGAATATGGCCAGGTTCTTGTTTCGTTTATAAAGATAGGCCCACCCGTATATCATGAAGAAGGTCGGGACCAGGTATACCAGAAGCCTCAGAAAGCCTCCCGCTCCTCCGTACGATTCGAAAAGTGGAGTGGTACGATCGGCTCCGATGTGATCGCCAAAATGGAAGAACTGGGTAATGTGGAATCCTCCATACCCCATGTGGTCATCGATTCCAAGCTGTTTCTGCCAGGATCCGCGTCGCCAGAACATGCGGGAAATCATGGATTCAGAGCCGTACTGTTTGCGCTCGAGGAAGTAGCGGAAATTATCCGCATTGACTTTCCCGTCTTCCCAGGTGATAACCGGATTATTCTCGTCGATTATGGGATCGAGTGCCGATCGGATCGGGATATAGGCGTGAACAGAGTATCCGAGTGAAGCAAAAGCGACCAGCCAGAACATGAAACGCCACTTCTTCTTCAGTTGCAGAGCAATCGCATTCTCGTCCAGGAACATAGCGAGCAGAGTAAACCCGAAGAGCGCCGCGAATGGGAATACCGCCTCGACAAAGCCTCCGTCGAGCGAAAACTTGTTATATGCGACCATGACCTGCCAGACGAAAAGAAACCCGAAAATGACCGGATTGATAACGCGGGAATCCTTGAATCGTAAGAATCCATACACGACCGTCATGAGCAATAACATCGGCCCGATTGCAAGGAACATGCTTGGTTGCCAGATCACGGATGCCATCATGAAACCAATAAACCAGAGTCGCCAGTCTTTGAGCTTTTCCCGATCTTTGAGGAAAATGAAAAGCCCGATCGGTGCCATTGCGATCATGCCCATCATGTGTATTCCTATACTCAGAAATACAAGATACGCAATCAGGACCAGCAGACGATCACGGTCCGGTGAGGTGCTCTGAGACCAGATGATGGCCAGCCAGGTGCATATCGATATGAACAACATACTGGGTATATACACCGATGCTTCAACGGCGCTGAACCAGAATGTATAGTTGAATACCGCGAAGAACGCTCCGACAAGTCCCGCGGTGTAGATCGTAAGGCGCTGCCAGGTTTTCTGAGGAATACCCATCCAGGATATCATGACCCGTACCACGATCAGGTACATGAACACTGCGGTAAACGCTCCGCTGAGAACCGATATGAGGTTCACTCGATAGGCCACCTGAGTGAAAAATGGCAGCATTATCGAGAAAAAACGTCCGACAAGAACATACAAAGGGTTTCCGGGAGGATGAGGGATCCCGAGTGAATGAGCCGCCCCGATGTATTCTCCACAGTCCCAGAATGACACCGTGGGCGCAACGGTCGTCAGAAATGTAACGAACGTGACGGCAAATACAACCAACGCCAGGACGGCATTCGTTTTCTTGTGACGATCATCCATAATCTATCTGCTTTCCTTTCTCGATGGTTTTTCGGCCATCTCGTGAAAAACGGCATCAATTACACCGTTTACGAATCTGCCCGATTCATCACCACTGTATTCTTTCGCCAGTTCTACGGCTTCATCTATTACGACTCTGAAAGGCACTTCTTTACCGGTTCTGAGTTCGGCCACGGCCATTCGCAGAATATTCCTGTCGACAACGGCCATGCGTTCGATCTGCCAGTTGGCCGTGTGCTTTTCGAGTATAGTGTCGATATCGTTTT
The DNA here is from genome assembly GCA_964346405.1 of uncultured Fibrobacterota bacterium. Lineage (GTDB taxonomy): Bacteria > Fibrobacterota > Chitinivibrionia > Chitinivibrionales > CAYFVL01 > CAYFVL01. Next base: position 27,409 of record CAYFVL010000001.1, on the reverse strand, counting down.
TTGCTTCTATTGTCTCGGTTACCAATCGAAGTGCGTACTCCTTGGTTTCTCGAGCCGACGATTGCGAATCGGCAATTGTTTCGAGCAGTTTTCTGTAGTCGGTGTCCAGCCCTACTTCACCGGCGTAGAGGCACTGCAGGGCAAGCTCGCGAGCTTTTCTTCGCTGTTTCATATCAATATCTATAAACAAACGACGGGAGCAATCGCCGATAGGTCGGCAATCCTCCGTCTATTAGGATTTCCCCTTACATCATTACAGTTTGCCGAGAACGTCGACCATTTCCATTACAGTCATCGCGGCATCAAATCCCTTGTTACCGGCCTTGGTACCGGCGCGCTCCACTGCCTGCTCGATCGAATCGGTGGTGAGAACGCCGAAGGCAATCGGCTTTCCGGTATCCAGGGAAGTTGTTGCTATACCTTTTGCCACCTCGGCGGCAACATAATCGAAATGGGGAGTCGCTCCCCTGATTACGGCGCCAACACAGATTACTGCATCAAATTTGTCGGATTGAGCCAATTTTCTTGCTGCGAGTGGAATTTCAAATGAACCCGGTACCCAGACAACCGTAATATTTTTCTCATCCGCATCATGGCGTATCAGGCAATCAACGGCACCATCCAGGAGCTTACTGGAAATGAACTCGTTGAATCTACTCACAACGATAGCGAATCGGCGATTGGCCGCACTGAGTGAGCCTTCAATTACGGTTGGCATCGAGTTCCCCCTTCGAGCAGGTGTCCCAGCTTCTGTCTTTTTGTATCGAGATATCGTTCATTTTCGGTTCGTGCAGGTATCTGAATTGGGACACGTTCGACAATTTCCAGGCCGTATCCCTCGAGTCCGACAATTTTCCGTGGGTTGTTTGTCATCAGACGAATTTTCCGTATACCCAGGTCCGCCAGAATCTGTGCGCCGATTCCATAATCCCTGAGGTCGGGAGCAAATCCCAGTTCCTGATTGGCTTCAACGGTGTCCAGGCCACCTTCCTGCAGCGCGTAGGCTCTTATTTTGTTGGCCAGACCAATACCGCGGCCTTCCTGCCGAAGGTACAGTAAAGCACCACCGCTTTTCTCTATTTGGCACATGGCGTGATGCAGTTGTTCCCCACAATCACATCTGAGTGAGTTCAGAATATCACCTGTGAAACATTCGGAATGGACGCGAACCAATGCTGGTTTGTCGGGCGTGATATCACCCTTTTTAAGAACGACATGCACAAGGCCGGTTATATGCTCTTCGTAGCAGCGGATTTCGAATTCGCCCCAGGCGGTCGGCAGTGAGGCGACCGAACTGCAGGTCACGAAATGCTCGTGTGCCGTTCTGTATCGGATGATCTCGGCAACGGAAATGATCCGGATATTGTGCTGCTTGGCTACTTCAAGAAGCTGCGGCATGCGGGCCATTGTTCCGTCTTCGTTCATTATTTCGCAGATGACTCCCGAGGGATACAAACCGGCCAGCTTTGCCAAATCGACCGAGGCCTCGGTCTGGCCGCTGCGAACAAGGGTTCCACCTCGGCGAGCTTTGACCGGAAACATGTGGCCGGGCATAACAAAATCGTCGGGGCCGGCTTCAGGATCGACCAGTCTCTTTACCGTTTCGCTTCGGTCGGCGGCGGATATCCCGGTCGTGGTACCATGCTTCGCTTCCACGGATACCGTGAACGCGGTCTCGAAGCGCGACGTGTTCTGGGAAACCATCATCGGGATTCGGAGAGATTCCAGTCTTTCCGCTTCCAGGGCGACGCAGATCAAACCCCGGCCATACCTGGCCATGAAGTTTATTTTCTCGGGAGTGCAGTGTACCGACCCAAACGCAAGATCCCCCTCGTTTTCGCGATCTTCATCGTCCACGATGATGACCATTTTGCCCTGGCGGTAATCTTCTATGATCTTTTCTATTTCTTGCAGACTTTTCACTGTTCCGGTTCCCTCAGCTTGGACAATAAGTCGGAAGAGGATTTTGTATTTTCGTTTTGCGGCGCACCACTTCTGAGCAATGCATTTACTACATACCTGGCAATCACGTCGACTTCGAGATTAACCTGTCTTCCCGCCGTTTTGTACCGCAGATTTGTTTCTCTGAGCGTATGCGGAATAATGGAAACGGAAATTGTATCGTTTTGTACTTCCGCGATAGTAAGGCTGACCCCGTCTATTGTTATCGATCCCTTCTTTGCCGCGAAAGCCCGAAGTTCTTCGGGGATTCGCACCGTTCGAACAATGCTGCCGTTTTTCGGCCGGTCCCCTAATATAGTTCCAACTGCATCGACATGGCCCTGAACAATATGCCCGTCCATTCGACTCCGCAGAGTAACCGCTCGTTCCAGGTTGACCCGATCTCCTCGCCTGAGCCGCGCAAGGGTTGTATGCCGTAATGTTTCATAGACGGCGGTGAAAAATAGAATATTTTGTCTGGTTGATTCCAGTGTGAGGCACGCACCATCAATTGCCACCGAACCACCGACTTCTACTTCGAACTCACGGCGATCCGGTTTTATTCCGATAGTCTGGTTCAATCCGGACAATCTCACGTCGGAAATAGTGGCGACTGTTTCTATCAGTCCTGTAAACATTGGCCAGCCTCCGGACCGGGTTTACCGGAAACCATTATGTTGTCCCCTAGTATGCGTACTTCCATATCACTGAGCTGAAAACATCCATTGATATCCCTGGGAGCGGATAGTTTTACCGGGGAAAGCCCTTCTCCGAGAATCTTGTTTCCGTAGAAAAGGATAAGCCGATTCACCAACCCGGCCTCCAGAAACGATCCGGCGAGTCCGTGTCCACCCTCGACCAAAACGCTGGAAAGATCTTCCTTGTGAGCCATCTCCGAAAAAATATGCAATTGGTCGGCCATGGACCCTCGTCCCATTCGCCAGATTTCTATATTTCCCCCAAACAAATCACTGCCGCCTTCCGGCTCTCCGGGACACACCAATATAGTACGTAACAAAGCGGCACTTTGTGCAAGCCTGGATTTCGGATCGAGATTGGGGTGCGACATAAAAACAATACGTGCGGGCGAGGGACCTTTCACATGGCGCACATTGAGGCTGGGATCATCAATTTCCAATGTTTTTCGGCCAATCGCAATAGCGGCATGGTGGCTTCGAAGCTCATGAACGAGGCATCGGGACTCTTTATTGGTGATCCATTTCGAAGCCCCTCGCGTATCGGCGATTCTCCCGTCGAGGGTCAGAGCCAGTTTCACGGTAATCCAGGCTCGATGTTTCGTTATGGACCAGAAAAAATCCTCATTGAGTCGCATCGCAGGTTCACGAAGAAGGCCGATGTGAACTTCGATACCTTTGGAGCGCAGTAAACGTATTCCTCTGCCGGACACGAGCGGATTTGGATCCTCCGTCGCAATAAACACTTTTCTGATTCCTGCCGAGGCCACTGCAAGAGCGCAGGGAGGGGTTCTTCCCTGATGGCTGCACGGCTCGAGCGTCACGTAGAGCGTTGCGCCTTCGGTGTTGCGGCCGGCTTGCTTCATGGCGTGAATTTCGGCATGATCCCCCCCTGCCGGGGCTGTTGCGCCTTTGGCTATAATTCCGGCCGAAGTGACAATTACCGCACCGACGGCGGGGTTTGGGAATGTGCTCCCTTTCACTTTCTCGGCTTCACTGAGCGCCTGAGCCATGTAATCACGATCTTCGGGAGAATAGGTGGTCATTGTGTTTCCGTCGCTTGTATGGGAGGCATCTGTACGTTTTGTTCCCTGTCGGGTGCATAAAAGAGCCTGGAACCCTTTATCCCACAATTGAGTGCAGAAACTTGGGCTAGAACCTAAGTTGAGCGATTCACTCGCGGAAAATCGCATCACCACACAAATGGCTACAATCAGGTTCGGCTGAGAAGCCGGAATACCTCAAGTAGCTGAACGGTAGTGAAAACTCCATGGCCGAGAAGGGTTTCCTCGCTCAGAATCGGCCAGCTTAGGTAGAAAATAGCTCCGGAACCTCGGCGGTGGAAGCTTTGTGTGCAAAAAGGCCATATTCGGCACGATCGGCCTCATTCGCGGAACACCGTGAGTCGATTGTCGAAGTCGGGTTAAGGAATGAGTAACACAGTCGGGGCATTCGAGCGTCGGGAAGAGTTTGTCGGTGTTTTGGTAAAGTAGTTGACACTCCTTTGACCGAATCTATATTATCAGGTGAGCGAGTTGGGAATCGGGTTTTCGGACGATCTATGTGCAACCAAATCAATATCTTGTTTTCCGCAGCGAAGATATTGCGAGTCGAAACCGACCGCCGGCAAGCTTGGTATAAGGATTTTTGATCGGCTTTGTCACGAGAGGAAATCGGAGGGTGCAGCCGTTCCCTGGAAATCAGTGTCTGTTCCGGGTTCCGCGCATCGTCGAAAATGTGGTGAATTATGAGTCTTCAGTTGCCCCAAACAGCAGGAATTTCTTCGCTTGATTGTCGTAAGTACTGTATCTATAATTATTTTCATGTGTGTTCCTGTCTTCCGAGACTCTTACAATTGAAAAGGAAAGGCTCTTGAGGAAACATACTGCACACACCAGGACAGCCCTCATCCTTGCGATATTGGCCTCATTCGGGCTTTTTGCGCAGGTACAGGAATATGTCCTTCAGGCGGGCGACGTGATTTCGATTCAGGTCGTGGAGCATCCGGAGTTCACGGGAAGACACAAGATTCGACCCGATGGGCGCATTAATTTCCCGGTAGTCGGTGAAATTGAGGTCGCTTCTTTAACGCCGGCTCAGATGGTCAAAATTATGCAGGGCAAACTTGCATCGTACGTCAATAATCCGGTGGTTTCAGTCTCCATAGAAGCCTACTACGCCAATAAGATCTACGTTATGGGTGACGTTGGCGGTGTGGGGGAGTACGAAATATATGAACCGGTCGATGTCCTCAAAGCGCTGGCAATGTGCGGTGGCGTTAAGAATCTGCGGGTGAAAATGATGAAAATCATTCGGGCCGACGGTACCACGGTCGATGTTCCGGTTGAGGAGGATTTCTGGACGGGTAAAACCAAACAGAAATATCTTCTGTATCCGGGCGATACGCTTTTTGTACCGGCTACCTTCAGGATTCCTTTCGGGGTGTACAATACTATTCTGACCAGCGTAACCTCGACGATATCGCTCGTTCTTCTGATAATCACCCTCTCTTCGAGAGGATAACCGTCTCCGATACGGCACCACGAGAGGAGAACCCGCGGTTTGGCGCCCATCATAGTTACTGTCGGCAGCGGCAAGGGCGGCGTGGGAAAAACAACCCTTGCGGCAAATCTGGGGGCTTTGTTGGCTTCTCGCGGAAAACGGGTTTGCCTTGTGGATGCCGATCTGGGTGGGGCAAATCTGCACCATTTCGTCGGTATTCGGGCGCCGAAGGTGGGACTTCAGGATTTCCTGCAGGGCAATTTGAATTCGCTGGCGGATGTTGCGCTGGAGACTTCTACACCCAACCTTTATCTTGTCGGCGGCGCGGGGGATATCGTGGAACTCGCAAATCCAAAGTTCACGCAAAAAGGCAAAATCCTTCGTGGTATTGAAAAACTGAATTGCCATTACGTTCTGGTCGATCTGGGTGCCGGCAGCGGCAATAATGTAGTCGATTTCTTTGCCGCATTTCAGAACGGAATCGTTGTTTGCGACAGCCTGCCGACTTCCATAGAAAACGCATACGCGTTTCTCAAGAACGGAATAATCAGGGGAGTTCACCACCTGTTCGCCGGTCAAAGAGATATTCGCCGGCAGTTGCGACGCCTTTCCAATTCCCGTGGTGCACGAGGGTGTGCAACGATGAAAGAGTTCCTGCGGGAATTCACCCGAGAATACCCGCGCGAAGCCGGTCTGATTCGGACATGGCTGAGGGAGAGACGGATTGCACTGGCCGTAACCATGGTCAAAAATCGCGGAGATGTTGCGGTCGGAAATAGATTTGTGGAAATTATTGACAAGTATTTGAGTGTGAGGCCGACCTATATCGGCTATGTTATCGATTCGCCCTATGTGCGGAGCGCGGTACGTGCATCATGTCCCGCTGCTCTTATGCCGGAAGCAGGGGAGCTTCGTACCTGCTTCAACTCTCTGGCCGATAACCTGCTTGCACTCACCGAAGAACGGACATACGATGGGAATACTGGAACACTGGGGACTGGAAGAACCTCCGTTCGAGGAGCTGTGTGATACACGATTTTTCTTTGAGAGTGACGATCACAGAGAGGCTCTGGATCGTCTTCTTTATGTAGTGAACGATCGAAACATGAACATGGGGCTCTTGACCGGAGAAGTGGGTTCGGGGAAAACGATCACCAAAAACGTGTTTATCAATTCTCTTCCAAAGGATGATTTCGAAGTAGTGAGCTTCGAGAACTCCCGCTTTCCCTTTGTCGATATTCTTTACGACATTGTGAAGCGGATCACATACCGCGATGTCAGGGTCGGTCTTTGGGACGATAGCGCTCTTCCCGAGAGGGGAGACGTATATATGTTAAGTAATATGCTCAAGGAAAAAATCGACAAGATCGTGTATGAAGAGAAACGCCACCTTGTCGTTGTTTTCGACGAAGCACAGTTAATGGACGACGAAGTCCTGGATGAGGTGAAGACGTTGACCAACATTTCTTCCGAGTCCGAGAATTATCTCACAATATTTCTGGTCGGGCAACCCGAACTCCGTGAAAAGATCCGTCGCCTGAAACAGGTGGACCAACGCATCTTCCTGCGGTTTCATCTCAATAACCTGGATTTCCGAAATGCCGTGGATTATATGGAACACCGCCTTCGTCTAGCAGGGCCGCCAAAACAGACGGTATTCACCGGTCCGGCACGGGAGCTTGTTTTTCGCTCCACCGGTGGTGTTCCGCGCGAAATCAACCGGCTCTGTAAATTGGCCCTAACCTACGGTTTCGGCAATTCACTCGAGGAGATTTCAAAGGAAGATTTGGAAGTCGTCCTCGAAGATATTCGTGAGCATAGCTGATGAGCGAGGGAAAAAGACGGTTCAGTTTAGGCGACATTGTTCGCAAATTGAATGAAAACGCGGGAAACAACGAGGAACCCTCTTCCTCAAAGCCTCGCTTCACGCGATCCGTACCTCAATCGAATCGACTGTCCGAGAATTCTCCGCTTCCTCCGCAACCTCGATCAGGCCGGCCGCGGAACAATTCCGAATCTATAGATTCTCCACCGCTGGAGGAGAAATACGGCCCCCGACAACCCGTACCGGTTTCGTCCGAACCCGCTGAAAAAGGTGAATTGCCTCTCGGCTATGAAAGTGCGATGTCTTCGCAGCGTGGTGCGGAAGACTACGACGAAGGAATCGATTATCTGCGGTATCTCTCAGTTATTCTGCGCCGCAAACCTATCATCATAATAACTGCACTTGCCGTCGGCATTTTTTCTCTGTTTTCGTACCTCCGCTCCGAGAAATACTACACTGCATCGGCATCTCTGCTTTTTCAGCCGGGATATGGAAGAATTCTCGAGGGGCAGAGCGGGTGGACCTATTATCGGCAGGAGGAGAAAAATCTCAATACCCACCTTGAGCTTCTTACCTCGTCGGCGGTTCTCGAACGCGTGGCGGAGAATCTCGGGGGGGCGGTCAAGACGGACGAAATCAGATCGGCAATCAGGGTTTCGCGTGGTGAAACCGACGGAGTAAAAAACAACATCATTAATGTCCGTTATCGGCATGTGGACCCTGAACTTGCCAGAGATGTTGCCAACGAACTTTGTCGTACCTATATAGAATACCACCGTGACGTGTATTCACAAGAGAATACTCGGTTCATCCTCAAACTGAAAACACAGATAGAAAAGATCGAACGGGGGCTGGGCGGGAAGGAAGAGACCCTGCGAAAGTTCAAGGAAGAACATCAAATTGTGCAACTCTCCGACCGAGCCGGTCTTGTCACAAGCAAGGCTTCCGAAATCGAGCTGGCACTTCAGGAGACGCAGCTTGCTTTGTTGGAGAACCGCGAACGTCTTCAGACTCTTGGATCCAAAATTACCCAGCAAGACGAGAATATCGTTCAGTCGATGACATACAAGAATCCGTACCAGAATCGTATTGCGGATCTTCAGCTCGAACTGGTCACATTGATGGCGGAGTACAACCCCGATCACTACAAGGTACAGAGAGTACAGAACGAGATAAAAAGTCTTACCGAGGCGATGGAGAACGAAATCTCCAAACTCGCGGTTGAGAAAACCGTGGTGAAGAATCCAGTTCGCGAGGGACTGATCAAGAGTGTCGTGAATCTTTCTGTTGAGATTTCGGTCCTGGAGGCAAAACGAACCGCTCTCGAGCAGATCCGAGAGAAACAGAATGAAGAAATTCGCAAGCTGCCGGGAATTGAGCTGGAGTATGCTCATCTGGAAAAGAACACAAAATCGATGATGGAGACTCTCGACTTGCTGAGGCGCAGGCTCGAGGAAGCCAAGATCGATAAGGATTCAAAAGAATCGGACCTTCGTGTATTCGAATTGGCGGGAATTCCGGGGCAGGCGGTTGCCGAGAAAAAGGTTTCCAGCATATTTATGGGACTCCTCGTGGGTTTCATTCTGGGCATTGGACTGGCGTTCCTGCTTGAATATCTGGATCAAACTCTCAAGGATCCCGGAGAGGTCGAAAGAAATCTGGAACTGCCTCTGTTGGGGGTCGTACCTCTGATCGAAGCGGACCAGACGGCGGTTGAAACTCCCGGGCACCTTGCAAAGTCGGTCCTGGAGCCGTTTCGGGCGCTTCGGGCGAATTTGAAACACTTGACCGGTATTCACAAAGCGAAAGTGATCATGATCTGCAGTGCGGTCAAGGGAGAAGGGAAGACCACGCTGGCGGGAAATCTTGCAATCACCTTTGCCATGGACGGTAAAAAAGTTCTTCTTATCGATGCGGACCTTCGGCGCTCACAGGTACATCACTATTTCAATGTGGATCGCGGCGAGGGCCTGGTCGACTTGCTTTTGGGGGAAAGGCGCCCCGAAGACGTGGAGCGTCAGACCCCGCATGAGGGATTATCTATCATTACAGCCGGAAGCAAATGCCACAATCCCGCTGAATTGCTTGGGACATATCGTTTTGATGAAGTCATCGAGGAGCTGCGTTCTCGGGCAGACCTGGTGATTTTCGATTCTCCCGCATTCCTCCCGGTGAGTGATTCACTTACCATGGCTCCCAAAATGGATGCGGTCGTGATGATTTTGCGAACCTTGTGGACCCCTCTGAAGGCGGCGCGCCAGACGCGCAATCAGCTCAAGAGGATGGGGGCTAAAATACTTGGAGGAATACTCAACGGCGTCTCGCATCAACACGGCTATTATCCATATTATTACGGATATTATGGCTATTATGCATATAAGTACACGTATAGCTACGATGAAGATCCCCCTCGCAAAGCGTCCATGCGGCAATTTGGTCTGCGGGTGGAAGGGAAAATGCGTGAGGCGGTGTCCAATGCTCGATTCGCGGTTCCGCAGAAGGTTGCGAGGCTCAGTCGAGCGGCACGGAGAATTGCCCGAAGGCCGATGCTTTGGCTCCTTGTCGCGGCTTTAACGACTGTTGTGGGTATTCGTCTGTATATAGAGAGTGGTTCCGTCGGGTTGATCGATCAATTCATTACACCGGTGGAAATCGATGGAGCTTCATCAGTGAATGTTCCGCCGGCAATTCGTATCCGGGAGAGTTCGGGCGCTTCGGTCTCCGGAACCGATTTTTCCGATCCCGACAACCGGGACGATGTGGGCTCCGGTCACGATCTGCTCGATTCGGTTTCCATATGGTTTGATGCGTTGCGCGGGGAAAATTGGTCTGATGTGTCGCGTTTCTATGACTCGCTTGATTTCAAGTTTCCCGGTGGCGGGTTCAAAGAATGGATGTCCGGGGCTCGCACGGATCAGGTATCCTTTCCCAGAGACGGCAACATCTTGCTGGGTGATGGTATCGCAAAGCGTCTTTCCGGCCATTATTATACAACCCGACAAACGGTCTACGAGATCCAGAAGAGCGATACCGTCAACCACGAGATTGTTATGGCCTGGGGTAAACGGAATAGCGCCTGGAAAATTGTACGGCAAAAAATCAGGAAGGCACCGGAGTCATGAAACAGTCAAGAAAAAAACGGCCCGTCTATGTGCATCTGGTTTTCGGGATCCTTGGCGGATTGCTTATCTGGCAATCTCTCGGGCTCTACTCGGCGGTTCGGCGTCGAATGACCGGTATTGCCGTGGAAACCAGGCTGGTGGAAGTGAGAGGCAATGTACAACGACCGGGAAAGTATCGGGTTGTGGATGGGACGACCGCCTACGAGATACTGCAGGTTGCCGGCGTGCGCCCCACTTCGGATCTGTCGGCGATCGATCTATCGCGTCAGGTTGAGGAAGATCGGCCGCTTGACGTTGGCTCCTCCGATGCGCCCGCTTCTTTGAAGTCATTTGTCCGGCTGGAATTCCTTCTTGATCAGCCGTCCGTGTTGTCCTCCGATGGATCGAGCAGGAATGTGCACGAGGGGATGGAGATCAATGAAGGTGATCGTTTGATCTGCGAAGAAAACTCTCAAGCCGAGCTTTCCCTGAATTCCTTTTCCCGCATTGACCTGGACAGCTACTCCGAATTGGAATTCGACAAGATCGACGAGGATATGAACGGGAAGCGGGTCACTCAGCTTTTCCAGCGCGCCGGTCTGTGCTGGTATCAGATTGTATATGCAAAGAAATCCGAGCTTGTCATTGTCAATACGCCGCTGGGTAAACTTACAGTCGGCGGTAAGGGAGCCGATTTTACCGTAGAAGTGAACTACAGTGAAGTGATCGTGAGTAACACCGACGGCTTTCTTCTGATTGAACGGGAAGAGACCGGTGAATCGATGAATCTGATTGCGGGTCAGTCGATCACGATCTATGAAGATGGAAGACCCCTTAGTGTTGGGCGGGTATCTGAGGATATGGCTCCCGCACAGCGTTTTTCCGGGCTGGCTGAAGCACGCGTAGACGCTATGGTCGATCGGCTTCCATTTAACTTTCTCTTTGTTGCCGAGCCGAACAGCTTCTATGTATTCAGCGTTTCGCATGCGGACAAACTCGTTCAGATAGTCGGGATGAGTGCCAGAACGGCGATTGGGGAATTTGCCCGGGGATATAAAACATTACAGGAATCGGTTCTGAAAGGCGGCACGACAACCGCTTCATCGATAGCCGAACGGATTCTCGGGGTTCGGATTCCCAAATACGCACAGCTTGCCAAGGAAGACGTCATCAAGACGGCGCAAATCATTGGTGGGGTAGCGCTTGATGTAGACGATGCAGCGGCTGCTTCCATGGGAATTTCCGGGGGGACAAATGCCCTTAAAGGGCTGGAGTTGATTCAGTACCTGAAACCATCGATATCCGGAACCGGCGATGCGGAGAGAAGACAAATGCGGCTTCTCAGGGCCATCTATGGGGCACTTGCCGAGGAGGAAATCGTTTTGAATCCGGTAATGCTCGAGGGTATAATCACGGGGTTAAACACGAACATCACCGCCGCCGAAGCCATGAAACAATATAAGCTGTTTACCGCCGATCCGGAATGGAAATTGCGAATGCATTCTCTCCCGACGCGGTCGGTCAGATTGGGTAACTCTACAGTGGAGGAGCCGATCCTCGAGGAATGTCGCGAGTTACTGAAGCCGGACAAATAGCTTTTTGCCGAAACAGGATAAGACTCCGGAGGAATGTGATGAAAGTACTCGTGATTGGCGCCGGGGGTCAGCTTGGCTCCGAAATGGTCGAGGTCTCCAGAGTGTTTGGGCATGAAACACTGGCGATTGACTTCCCCGAAATCGATATCGGTAATATCGAGAGTCCACGCGAATGCCTGAATTCGGTAAGGCCGGACCTTGTTGTGAACTGCGCAGCGTATACCGCAGTCGACGACTGTGAGAGCAATGAGGGTATTGCGTACGCCCTTAACGGCGAAGGACCGGCGAATCTAGCCCGGGCGGCTAAAGGTTCCGGCGCAACAATAGTCCATATCGGTACCGACTATGTTTTTGACGGGAATAAGGGAATCGCTTATCTCGAGGATGATACTCCCAATCCTCTGTCTGTGTATGGAAAATCAAAACTGGCGGGTGAAGAGAATCTAAGGAATCTCTGGGAACGCCATTACATATTCCGGATCGCCTGGCTGTACGGGCACCAGGGAAACAACTTCGTCAAAACTATACGCAAGATTGCTGTGAATAAAGCCTCCGAAGGAGGAGTGGTGAAGGTCGTAGCCGACCAATGGGGAACACCTACCTACGCGCGTGATGTCTGTCGACAGATCTTCAATACCGTGGATCATGCACAGTACGGCCTGTATCATTGTACTTCCGAAGGAATCTGCTCGTGGTTTGATTTCGCCAAACGGATTATAGATTCGGCCGGCATATCGGTGGACGTGCAACCGTGCACCACTGACGAATTCCCTCGTCCGGCACCTCGACCTCCATTTGCGGTACTTGAGAACGCAAATCTCAAGAAACTCGGTATCAACGGGATGCCGCTTTGGACTGATGCGTTCGACGAATTCCTTTCCGAGGAAATATCCCGGGGTTAATAGCGCCGACGCTTCGATTCCAATAGGCCGTTTCGGCGGCGGCAGTCAATCTGTGTCCGTCCGGAAACCCTTTCGTTCGCCGGTCTCGCCTCGGCGGGATCAAGCGAGAATAGAGAGGCTATTTCGTGACGACTCCTAACCCAAGTTTACCTTGAGCATTTTTCTACAATGAATCGCGCGCCGGCTTACGCAGAATGCCGTGAGTTGATTGCGAAACTTGGGTTAGTCCTGCTCTTCCTTTTCCAGTTTCTCCAAATCCCGCTTCAGATCCCGAATCTTTTCGTCGATATCTTTCTGTTCCTCACGGGCATCGTCGGTAGCGCGCATCTCTTGTGAACGGTTGACGATTTTCTGAATTACCGCCTGAGCGTATTGGATATCAGCCCGGATAGTCGCGATATTCCTGGAGAAGAACATTTCCCGCTGTATGTTGTCTATGAAGTCCTTGTGCTCATCCATTCTGGATTCCAGTTGCTCCTGCATTTTGTGAAGGCTGTCGGTCGTTTTCGCGATTTGTGAATTTGGATTCATGAGAGACAGCTCCTTTGCACGACCGGCAAGAAGACGATACTGTTCGCGGTCGCGGGAATACTGCCTCCTGCGAGCAACCAGAGAGTCCACCGACGGCGCATCGAGCTTTTCGGCAATGTCCACCGCCTGGTCGAAAACACGCGCGGCGTTGAGGTGGTCCTTCTGGACCAGGTAGGCATATCCCTGCAAGAGAAGTCCGTCGGCGCGCAATTCCTCATATTCGGCACGTGCAGCCAGTTCACGTCCGGCCGAAATACAATCGTTCCATTGACGGGCTTTGAGTGCTGTCCAGCCCATACCCAGGAGGGCTTCCTCGTAATGGTACGTTCCTTGTGGCACGAGCCGAAGTGCACTGACAGCCTGCGACAACGCTTGCTGTTCATAGTAAAGTAAGCCGAGAAGAAGCGCCGAACGGTTTGATATTTCCTTCTGAGCCTCGGTTTCCGTTGGAACCTGAAGGCACCGTTGTAGTGCCAGAGCCGCTTGTTCCAGGGATGGAACATGGACGAACGCCACCGCAAGTGAATGCTGGGCGAAAATGTAATCCGGATGTTCCGGAGGTATGCGCTCGAAGGCGGTGCGGGCGGCGTGGTAGTTTTCATTATTCATGAAACTTTCGCCTATCAGGTAATGAGCATGGTTCCGAAGAGAGTCCGGGGTTTCATCGGTATCGAGAGTCTCGTACTGACGTTCCACGATGTTGTCGTCGTTCTGCAGATAGGCGACGCGCATGATTCCCAGTTCCGCGTGCTTAACCGCCTTGCTGCGCGGGTAATCGCCGATTGTGCCCTGATAGGCGCGAATAGCCTGTTCCTGCATATCCATGGCCTCGAGTGATGCACCGCGATAGTATGATACCCAGTCATTCTTGAAAAAATCCGGATACTGCGCAACAAGTCGCCCGAACACGAAATACGCATCCCAGTACTTGCCCTGGTAATAAAGACGCATACCCTTTTCGTAAAGAGAATTGGGGAATACGTCTGCCAGACGAGCCATTCGACGGGCATAGATTTCTTCACGATGATTTCCAAACTCTCCGCGAAAATACCACGTGTGGTTTCGAGTGAACTCTTCCTCGAAAAGGTTTATATACTGGTACATAATCATCAGGTCTCGACCACTGTTGACCATGGGAATGTTGATCCCGGCCGAAAGGCCCCAATAGTCGGTTCCCCACTGGAACCATCCCGCGGCGATTCGCCTAAGCGGCCATCCCCCGACCCGAAAATTCATATCGAATTCGATCTTCTTGGTACCTTCCTCGAGACGAGTTACCCCGGATCCTTCGGCGTCGGCGGAGATTGTCCGTGCGAACTCATCGGTTTGAGAGAAGATGTCTTTGATATCCATATCGATTCCGCCCTCGAGCTGATCCTCGAGAAACGAACCAATCCAGGAGGTACGAAGGTTTGCCGCATAGCGGTTTTCGCCGCCTCCCCGCCAGAATGCAAAGTTTTTGAAAAAGTCGCCGAAAAGATTTTCGCCGCCCTCCGATGTCTGGGGCGTAATCGCGTTCTGGAGCATGAGACCTAAGAGATGATTGCCGAACAGGGGATGGTTGAGCAGTCGGTAACTTGCTCCGAGGTCAAGGCCCAGCCCGGCGTAGGCATCACCGAAAAGGTTCTGATACGCAATGTTGAGGTTGGCGCCGAGCGACAATCTGCGCCACGGATTTATCGCGTAGCTGAACAGGAAAAAGTGCTCCTGGGAAGGAATGCTTGACGAGTTCCGCTCTAGAGCACCGTCAACGGCAAAGTCGTAACCCGGTATGTCTCCGCCGTCCTGAGCGAGCCAGCTCAGTCCGGCGGTCTGATACAGACCGATCGGGATTGTCGCTCCTACCTCCCAAAGCCGAAAATCGCCGGAAGGGTCGTCCGTCAACTGGACGGGAGAAAAGGTAGTCCTGACATTCACGAAATTGTCTTCGGTGATAAATGCCGGATTACTTGCGGCCGAACGTCCCGAATACAAATCGCGCCAACGCTGAGTAAGAAGGTATTCTCCCGGAAGACCGTCGGCCGTTGCCCTCAAGGTAATACCAAAGCACACCAGACACACTATTTTTAAAGTAACTCTCATGAGCCGTCTCAATTGTCTACTCCCTGTCGGGGTGAAATAGGAGATTCCGAATTCATTATTCACGGACGCCAACCTTTATCGCTTCGGTAACTGTAGTGCCGCTTTCATCCCGTGCTTTGATTCGTATGAGATACGCACCACTGCCTACAGTCCGCCCGTTTCTGTTTTTTCCATCCCAGAAAGCGGCATAGCTGTCGTTTCGCCCGGTACGCACTAATGTCAAGTCGTCCTGGACGACATTCCCGACGGCATCAAATACAACCGCTGAGCCGTATGCCTGCCGTCCGTCCGATGATGTTCCGTCGGGCGTAAGCTGTTTGATCGATCTGACAATTATAAGGGTACCGGAGGTATTGTCGCCGATAGCCTCTTCATAGATGCGGTAGGTGTTCGGGTTGAGAGTGGTCCGGATGTTGTTTGAGCCCGGTCTGAAGATTGACGGCGCCACACCTATCTCTATTCTGTTCCCGCCTCCCGGTTCGATCGGCTGCTTTCGGGCAATCCGGTGGTCGGGAGGAGTATTTCCGGCTTCGTCGATTCCGTGTGCCGTGAGTTGGAGACTATCTTCATATACTATAACCTCCAAGTCCGGATCCCCAATCAGTACAATGAATGATCCGGCGTAATCGCCTTCCCATTGCGGAAATTCGGAATCATCCAGTGCCGTTTCGAGATGCCCTTCGGTGCTCTTGTAGTATCTGAAACAACTGTCGGGAGTGAACGGGGCCAGTGAATCCGTTCGCACCGGTTCGCTTAACGTTATAAACAACGAATCCGTTTCATCGTCGCGCAATGAGGGATGATGCACCACTTTCCGCACTACCGGACCGGCGCCGTCGAATACCTCGGTCACCGAAACCGGAAGACCTCCCGAAGTAACTGGAATTTCGTTCAATTTAATACTGGCGGATTCCCACCCCGTTTCGTAGATGCCGTCGTTACTCTGTGGAACGGTGATTCTGAAAACATTGGTCTCCATCGGAAAAATCGTGTCGGCCGTCCACTGCTTGCTCTGTCCGCCCAGGGTTGTCATAGTGATTACCTCGACAAGACCGTCGGGCAGCGAGTCGGCAACTTCGTTTAGGCCAAGATCGATATCGATCGCATCGATATATCCGTCACCGCTGGTGTCACGGAACGTCGCGATACCGGAGGATCCATAGTAGCCGAATTTTACCGGTGAGGCTGATTTTGCCCATTCAAACTCATCGGGACCGTCATGAATCATCTGCGCAATTGAAGAAACCGGCGAGTCCAGCGAGTACTGGAAAGTGACTGAATCCCGTATCCAGTCGGCCTCACGAAGCGACATTGTCCCTTGAGAAAGGGTATCGGTACCCAGAATCCATCGAGTGTTGCCCGACGACTGGAGCTGCAGGACGGTGACTCCTTCTATTTGTTCAGTGTCGAACGCGTTGCTGAAGCGGATTTCATCGAGCAGGTATCCGTCGACGTCTCCGATCGTTATGGTCCCGGGTACGGTCGTGGGGTCGGTTATCGAGGGAGAGTCCTTTCGTCCGTTTACATATAGGCTTACAGCATTGTCACTCTCGCGTACGACGGCAATGTGCTGCCAGCATTCGCGGTCAAGTGTTCCATGACTTAGAACCGTATCGTTGGGTGTGGAGAATCTCAGGCGTCGATCGCGGATATCGAGTACAAAATCGCCTGCCGTGAAAACGGTTGCATTCCTGGTGCCGTTTTCGAGTCGAATCCAGCATTCCATGGTGAAGATATCCGGTAGTGAACCCGATTCGATATCGAGCGTACCTCCGCTGAGTGAGGTATCGAAAAGTGCGTTGTTGGCGGTGAATTGCAGACCGTTCTCACCCGTAACCGAGGCGTCCGGCCCCTGGATTTCGACATTGCCGTCGAGATGCAGAAGTGCTGTGGTCAGGGAAGGGACCTCGGAGTAGGGTATTCGGATCACGACTGCGTTATCCCCCGGATGAAATCGACGGCGATCCACCCGTTCGGCCGCGGCGGTAACTGAAGTGAACTCATTTGCATAGAGGAACGAGGGCAAGGCTTCGAAACGCATGTGCAGGGTATCCGCGAAACATGAGGTGGACACGCCGCCACCGGGACTTCCGGCGCCGGGAGAATTGGTGCGAACGACCGTGATCGTGTCGCGCTGTTCGCCCATGTTTGTTTCAAGGAAAATCTCGATTTTGTTGGTATCCTCCGTTAGCGCAATGCGATCGCCCATGGCCAGCCACGTATTCTCTACTTCGTTTATGGAACTGAAGTTTCCCGATTCCGAGTCTCCGGTCGTTAGATTGGTGGTTGTGAGGGACAGTGGGCGTTCATATTGTTCGATATAGATTTCACCGAGGAGGTGAAGCAGCTCGGATACGATTGTCGACGGCGTGGCGTTTGGGACGTAGATGCCATTGGTCTGCTGGGTTATGTATTCGAGTTCTGTGCCATGCGGGTTTGTCCCACCCGCGGTGAGATGAATTCCGTGGATTCGAGGGAGCTGGTTTCCTCCCGCCGTATAGGCATTGAGTATTCCCTGCGGAGTCTGATCGACAGAATTTTTTGGATTGGTATCCCATTCATCGTCGGTAAGCAGCACGATATGGCGATCGCGATCGCCGACATCGGGGGGTTCCCGGTCGAGGAATTCAAGTGCATCTCGGAGGGCCAATCCGGTGTAGGTCGCGAGAACCTTGCTTTGTTTGTCAAGGTAATCGTCACCGCTCTGATTACATGCGGCCGTTGTAATCCATTCATGTATTTGCCGGATGTTTTCCGGGGTATCGAGGGTAAGGATTTCATAGGGTTCTCCCTCGGTCCAAAATGGCATAATCCCGACTTGAGATTCGGGTGAGCGACTGGCCAGTGAGTCGATGAATAAATGGGCGGCAAGAATTCTGATATCGTTCGGATCATTGGTGGCATAAGCGCACATGCTGGAGGATCTATCCAGTGCAAGTACAACGCGCACTGGCTTCGAATCCGAGATCACGCTGTCGACATTCAAACACATGCGATAGACGTTTCCCAGGTTTTCCACATCGCGGCCCACCGTGTACATTTTGGGTCCGAATACGTAACAGCTCGAAGTATCCTGAGAGACCACGCAGGAACGGGTCGGGATCTGTCGCGCATGGTCTTGTCCGGCCGCCGAGTAGAAGGCCACTATGGATATGAGGAGACTGAGTATGTTGCTCCTGGTATTCATGACACACGGTCCTTTCAAGCGCTTAAATGGATTGTGGCTCTCGTTATACTGCCTTTTCCCGAATTTCGGGTCTGATTGGCGCCACTGAATCTCCCGCAACCAATTGGATGTGAGGGACAATGGTTCGTGTCTCCAGAAATGCGAAATGAAATCTTCATTCACGTGAACCTTGGTTTGCGGATATCGGCCCCTGGAATGAAATGTAATTACCGGTGAATTCTGGTGATTCCGGGTTATCGACTGTTTTGTATGGATTGCAACGGAAATATCGCGAGGGTACTTTCCCCGGAAAGTGAGTCCTGAAATTAATATAATAATTGGTCTTCGGATTATCTCCCCGGTCTAAAAGTACCCGATGTCGTCCGTCGGCAGTGACGGTAATATCGCTGCTGCTTTTCAACGGATTGATCATTCTCCGGAGAGACCTCATAAACCTATCCTCATGCTCAAGATGGTTGGAATGGTACGCCTCAAGCTGCAATGCAACGCCCGTGCCAACGGCTTCCGACGACTGCTTTGGGCTTATTCGATCGTGCGGCCTGCGAAACGATCTGTCTATGTGATTCGCGGCAGCATGTTACCCGACACAAAATGGGTTTTCTTGCGTGCAAATTCTCACCCGGAATTTTATACTCAAATCGGTAGTTACAGTGTGTTGCTGTAAATCGATTCTTGTTTTCTGAAGAAATCTTCGTTGCCAATTGTCCGACGGCGCAAACATCGTAAAAACATATAACCTGTTACCGAATATGTATGCTGCTTATGAAAAACAAACGTGAATTCATCGGTTTTTCGCTTCCGGCTGTTCTATGTGTCCTTATTTTCGTAGTCGTGCTGTTACCGTCGTGTACGGAGGAAAGCAATCCATTCGCAGATCCGGTGAATGCCGGGGTTCATATCGAATCCTGGTCGTTCTCGGAAAGGGATACGATCCCGGTTTTTTCGACCGGAACCTTGAGCATACGAATCACCGCTCGTGAACTGATTGACTCGGTGGTACTTTTTGCTCCGGGTAATCGATGCTGGTCGGATACTACGCTGCTTCCCGGTCTCGGCGGGAAACTCCTCCCCTCGAGCGCGGAATTCGAGGTATCCTTTTTCGACACCGGAACTCAGGAAATAGAAATCTCCGCTTATTTGGTTAACGGAACGAAGCCCTCACGCATACTGAAAACGTTTTGCCGTTCACCACTTAAATCCGACACAATTATGGTAGCCTACGGTGTCGAACTCGAACTTTCCACTCAATCGGTTCCGGACGATGATGTCATATATTATTGGGATTTCGGCGGCGCCGGCCGGCGATTTCAGTCCTCAAAGCCTGGCCGATCGGCGCTGCTTCTGCACGGGCCCGCGGAAGGAACCGGGCATGTCTGGATTTCCGACGTGAAAGACACCGCGGCGTGCTCACCAAAAACGCCCTTTTTCTACTCGCTGTCCGATGTTACTCCTCCCTCGATAGCAATATTGAATCACGCGTCGGACACCATCGTGACTGGTATGAGTGAATTTGCCCTCTCCGCCAGAATCACCGACAGGGGAGAAATGCCGGTTGAGGCGGCGAAAATCGACGGTGAATCATTCGATTACAGCGATGCACATTCGAACACTTACGTGAAGATCTTCCGAGGGTTGGACAGTCTTTCGGGGGTTAAGAATACTACATTGTGGGCAATGGACAACCGACGGTTCAGAAACGAAGCCAGTAAGACCGTGTACCTTCGATACGATGCTTCGAAAAAACCGGTGTCGGAAGTGCACCTGAGGGTGAAGGTGCCGTCCGGCGATACCACGATTGCCTCTAATCCGTTCGTGTATATCTCAGGAAGCCTCCATGCACCGTTGCGGGATACCACAATTCTCCATATTCAGGTGAACGACTCTCTGTACAAAGATGTCAAACGGGTTTCCGGCGGACAGGGACTATGGAACTGGAAAGTATACCTGCCTGAAAAGGGTGCGAATCTGATTACCGTATCGGCGAAAAACGCGTCGGGCGATTCGGTACTTACCGGTGAAATGATTGTCGTTAAATATGACCCTTCGGCCGGCGACGAGAGATCTCCGGTTATTCTGCAGGTGGGAGTTGACGGGAAACCTGCCAACGGGCTGTTTGTCGACTCCGCTCGAGCCCGTGTAGAGGTAATCGCGTTCGATGAAGGATCCGCAATAAAGACATTCAAGATGAACAACCTTCCGGCCGAGCCTTCGCTGGAAAACAACACGAAAGGGTACGTCTGGTATCGCAACATTGACCTGGAGCACACTCCCCAGGGAAACGAGGTCGCGATTAAAGTCGTCGATGAACATGGAAATGTCGCCGATACACTGGTAACGATTTACAGGAATGGCCGACCCACGCTGGTCAATCCGCCGGAGATCCCCTCGGTGCTGGTCGTAGACACCACGTATGTTTTCCCTTTCGGCGTATACGATCCTGATGGTGATCGGGTGATTACGCAAGTGATGCATGCGCCCGGCGGAATGGAAATTCTGAACGGAAGTATTCGGTGGCACCCCAGAAGACCAATGCTGGACAGTGTTGTAGTCGAATTCTGGGATGGATTTCAGCTAGGCCGTCGATACGTCTGGCCGCTGCATGTATATGACCGTGATGAAAAACCCGGACCGGTTTCTTTCGCTTTATCCTCATCGTCAATTCCGGGAGTGGTCGAAGTCGGCCGACCGGTGAGGATCCCGGTGCACGTGGATACGGCCTCCGGGCAACCGCCGTACCGCTTTGAATTTCTACTCGATGGGCTTGAGAAAACGGTTACGCTGTCGAATGATTCGGTAATCTGGACGCCAACGGTTTCGGATACCGGATCCCGGGTGGTGAAAGTAATGGTCACCGATCTGGTGGGATCGGCCGATACGCTTTTGAGAACCGTGTTTGTTGCACCGACGGCCGACAGTCCGTGTTCACTCATTGTCGTGACTGACTTACCCCGGTTGGAGAACGGTATCGTTGACATGCGGAGTGTAATGGAACCTTCGGATATCTTTATGATGATAAAAGACGAAGATCACCATTTGGTCGATCATCACAGCATTACCGTCGTTCGCGGAAATGCGACTATAGGGAATGCTTTGGACAGCACCAGACAAATCACGATTACACTGTCTCCCAAACCGACGCTTCGGATGGATACCCTTGTGGTGGTTGCTCAGGATAAAGCCGCTCACAGAGACACGGTTACACTGTATATCGCATACGCTTTCGCGAGTCCGGCGGAAATATCGAATCTGGCGGGGTGGTTTGGGACGGATGATGGCATGGTTCTTTCGGGAGGCAATACCTTAGAGCAGTGGTTCAGTTCCGATTCGTCGGTTCTCCTGAGTCAGCCCATCGGAGGGAAAACGCCCTCACTACTGCAAAACGGCGGCCCCAACGGCAAAATAGCGGTCAGATTCGATATGAACCGGCGCAGCCATCTCTATCATCTCGGTTACGGCAACTGGGCCGGCAGTGCCTTTACCGTCAGCCTCGTCGTTCGCACAACCCAACCGATAGACAGTCAGCAGGCGCTCATCTCCGTGGGCGTCGATGACGGATTTGCTCTGGGTATCGGCTGCAGCGGCGAAATCGCCGTTCTCAATGAAGATAGTCGACGATTCTGTACTGATGAGAACAGCGCATCCTCCGGACTGCAAATAACTCCGGGGACGTGGTGCATTGTAACCTACCGGTCCTTCGAGGGGATCACCGGAGATTCGGTTACGGTGGAAGCATGGCGTGACGGTACGCCGGGGAGTACCTCGATGACCCTTGGCAGTGTCAATAGCGGCAATGACTTTGTCCTTGGCGCCGGCCAGTTGGACAACACTATGGGACCCTATTTTCAGGGGGATATTGCAGAGGTGGTCTTTTTCGGCCGAGCCTTGACCGACAAGGAACGACTGAACGTCGAAATGCTGCTTTCCGAGAAGTTTCAAATCAAACTCTCGGGCGAATGATTTTCCCGAACCAATGAACTCGAGTTCGTACTCGTACTCAGGTTTTCGCGGCGAAGCGAAGGAGACCGGTACTCATACTCGAACCTCGAAAATCCGGCACACGCGAAACCCTTCGATTCTCGAGTACCGCCCCACTGGGGCTGAGTACCGTTCACCCGCTATGCGGATTCACTGAGTACGATTACCGCTTCGCTGATTAAGAGGTGGTTTTACCGAGGTGGAACATTCGTACTCGTACTCAGGTTTCCGTAGCGAAGCGAAGGAGACCGGTACTCGTACTCGAGCCTCGAATGGCCCCGCGGAAACGAAGAACTCCGATTTCCGAGTACCGCATCGCTTCGCTCTGCTGAGTACCGTTCACCCGCTTTGCGGGTTCACTGAGTACGATTACCGCTTTGCTGATTAAGAGGTGGTTTTACCGAGGTGGAACATTCGTACTCGTACTCAGGTTT
>CAYFVL010000001.1:0-4539 GCA_964346405.1 uncultured Fibrobacterota bacterium | reverse complement strand
CGAGCCTCGAATGGCCCCGCGGAAACGAAGAACTCCGATTTCCGAGTACCGCATCTTTGATCTGATTGTATCACTTTTTTCCGGTTTTCACATTCTCAAGAAAATCTCTGTACGCGAGGTTAATTCCCTCGCGTAGCGATGTTTGTGCCGTCCATCCAAGAGCGTTAAGTCGAGAACAATTCAGCAGCTTGCGTGGAGTGCCGTCCGGTTTTGATGTATCGTACTTTATTGATCCCTCGAATCCGACGATATCCTTAACAATAGACGCCAGTTCAGCGATTGTGCTTTCCTGTCCGGATCCGATATTTACAATTTCGTTGCCGTCGTAATGCTTCATAAGATATACGCATGCATCCGCAAGATCATCGGAGAAAAGGAACTCTCGCTTCGGCTTCCCGGTTCCCCAGATCGTAACCGATTCGGTATCCGCGGCTTTTGCCTCATGGAAACGTCTGATGAGCGCGGGGAGTACATGGGAATTCTCGGGGTGATAGTTGTCGCCGGGTCCGTACAGGTTTGTCGGCATAGCTGAAATATAACGAGTACCGTATTGGGTATTGTAACTCTGGCAGAGAGTAATGCCGGCGATTTTCGCAACCGCGTATGCACGATTTGTGGGCTCGAGGGGTCCGCTGAGTAGTGATTCCTCTTTTATCGGTTGTTTAGCGTGTTTCGGGTATATGCACGAAGAGCCCAGGAATAGAAGTTTTTTTACGCCGGTCCGGTGTGCGGCATTGATAATATTACACTGTATCTGCATATTGTCGTATGCGAATTCGGCCGGATATGCGCTGTTGGCGTGAATGCCGCCCACTTTGGCTGCCGCCAGGAACACATGTTCTGGACTTTCGGTGCGGAAAAACTCCTCGACCTCGGACTGGCGAACAAGATTTAATTCCCGGTGGGTGCGAACAACCGTATTGGTGAATCCGGCTTCGTGGAGTCGGCGTATGAGTGCCGAGCCGACGAGACCGCGATGGCCTGCTACGTATATTTTCTCATCCGTCCGCATGATTTCGGCTCCTCTCCTCGGCAACCAATTGAATGTGGCGCCACAGCTCATCGAGCAGTTTTTCTTCAGGCACGCGGGCCACCGGATCTCCTTTGACGAAAATGCGGCCTTCACCGTTTCCCCCGGCAACACCGACATCCGCATCACGAGCTTCACCGGGACCATTGACTATGCAGCCCATGACCGCAATCTTAATCGAGGCGCCGATATTTGTTACCATATTCTCCACTTTTTCCGCAAGAGAGGCAACGTCTATTTGCGTACGGGCACATGTCGGACAGGCGGCAACCACCGGCCCCTTTACTAGATTCAGGGATTTGCAGATTTCTTTGGCAACGTAGATTTCATCCACCGGATTTCCCGCAAGGGACACCCGAATAGTGTCCCCGATGCCGTCGGCGAGCAGAACACCGAGTCCAACGGCCGAACGAATCGCACCAGTTCTAGGCGTTCCCGATTCGGTTATTCCAATGTGTTGTGGATAGTCACATTTTTCAGCGAACGCCCGGCAGGCTTCTATCGTTGTGGTTACCGTACTCGCTTTTATGCTGACCACCACATCCCCGAATCCGAAATCCTCCATCATTCGAATATAGCCGAATGCACTTTCGGCAAGCGCCTCGGGGGTCGGTCCCCCGTATCGGTCGAGCAAGTCTTTTTCAAGAGAGCCTGAGTTGACACCGACTCGTATCGGAATACCGGCACTCCGTGCGGCGTCGATCACTTTTTGCGCTTTCTCTTTTCCGCCGATATTGCCGGGATTGATTCGCACCTTGTCCGCTCCGGCCTCGATAGCTGCGATAGCCAGATTACTCTGAAAGTGGATGTCGGCGACCAGCGGAGTATCTGTTTGGTTTCGAATGCGGGCAAATGCCCGGGCTGCATGTTGATTGGGGACCGAAATTCGTACAATCTCGCAACCGGCTTCGCGGAGTGCTCCGATCTGCCCCAGGGTCGCATCGATATCGGTTGTCGGAGTGTTGGTCATGGACTGTATGACTACCGGAGCCCCACCGCCGACGGGAACATTCCGCACCAATACCTGTCGCGTGTTTCTTCTTTTCATATCCGCTGTCCCTGATCGCAATACCGGTGGTTACGGTTTGTCCTGTCGAAATAGTGACCGGAGACGATATTTGAGTACTTTTTCCATCTCCTCGTCGTCTATGGCAGTGTTCGCCAGTTCGTGTTCGAGTTTTCCGAACTCCGTAACGGCCTCTTTGAGATACTCAGAGTTGAGAACCGCATTCTCCTGTTCCAGGGCAAGTAGCTTGTCCCGAAAAACATCTGCAAACTGTTTCCTGTTGCTCTTCATTTTTCCACTGTTTTCGACCAGAAAATTTTCGAGCTCAACGGCCAGAACAAAAGGGGCAAAATCCCGATTGTAGTCGGATTCACCCTCGGTGAGAGGAATGTCGACGTACTCGGTTGTCCGACGCGTACTCTGGGTAGAGGGCTCGATCCAGGAGATGTCGATTACACAATCCTTCTGTTTCTGAGGTGGACCGAGGAGTTCTACCATTATCATATGTTCGTCGCCTGGTGCCATCGCTCCGATCTTGAGATTTTCGCCGTCTCGAAGCGCTCCCTGTACGGAACCAATTTTTGCCGTCGACGGCGGCTTCAGTGTGAGCGATACGTTTCTCACCACTGCGTCGCTGATACGTTTTATTTCTTGTGAGAGCGGGGCAACCGCTTGCTCGGGATATCTGATGAAATAGGCTCTTCCCAGCGTTCTGTCGGCCATTTGCCCAAGCAATTGTTCATTGAATTCTTTTTCAATTCCGAACGTAGAAATGGATATGCCGTGCTTTTCCGCGATTTTCAGCGCTGATTCCAGGAGCCCGTCGGCACTTGTGGTTCCGGTATTTGGGTCTCCATTGGTAATGAGAAAAAGGTAGCTACCCACGTTGTGGTTGCCGGAAAGGCGCTCAAGTTGTTTTGCGGCCTCTTTGAAACCGGCATTGAGATCGCGATTGTCTTCGTCGGTTACTCCATCAATGGTTCTTTCCGCCGACTCCTTGCCGCCCTCTGTCAGCGGCTGCAAGGGAAGAACAGTTCTGGCCACGTTTGAGTAAGCGATAAGACCGAAAACATCGCGGTCGTGTAGTCCGCCGACAACCGCCTTGATCCCTTCTTTCGCGTGTTGGAGAGCTCGCCCCTGCATTTCACGGGATACGTCGAGAAGAACAAGCACCTGTATCGGATCACGACGTTGTCCCTCTTTCTCGGGAGCTTTGATATGAATCACGCATTCCATGATTGAGTCTGCCTTGGACCACGCCAGAACCGGCATTCCGGCGGAAATTTCAATATCCTTTGCCCTGCCGTTTACCGCGGCAAAAAAAACGGGAATGAATGCAAACCAACCTAAACGCCGAAAAAATTTCACAATGCGCCTCCTTAGGGGTTTTCGGACAAGTACCACCTGAATTATTAGAACCGTTGCGGAAACATCGCTCATTGAGAAAATACTCAACGCCATTTTGTAGATTACACCTGAACCGTATCACCAACCGGGCAATATGAAGAACGAATCCCATTTCCTGTTTTATGTTTCCTCGCCTGGCGACAATAGTATTACGATCGAAGGCGAAGAAAGTCGACATGCGGTCGGGGTTCTGCGCCGTGGGGTGGGCGATTGTATCGACGCGACCGACGGACGGGGCGCCCTGTTTCGCTGTGAGCTGACTGAAGTTGAGAGAAATCGTTGTGTGGCGAAGATCCTGCAACGACATTATTCCCCTCCGGCGCTTCCACGCCTCGACATTTATCTCGGACTCCCCGATAAAGAT
This sequence comes from uncultured Fibrobacterota bacterium, assembly GCA_964346405.1. GTDB lineage: Bacteria > Fibrobacterota > Chitinivibrionia > Chitinivibrionales > CAYFVL01 > CAYFVL01. The sequence goes on along the minus strand of CAYFVL010000001.1, from coordinate 732 downwards.
GCTTTCGGCAGAGCGGTGGAGGAACTCGTTCCGGTCGGGGCCGCTCGAATTGTCCCGGTGGAATGTCGATATTCTCAGAGCCGCTGGTGGGCGGGGAAATGGGAAAAACAGGTGGAGCGGTTCACCAGAAAAGCCCTGACCGCTTTGAAACAGTCACGGCGCCTGCATTGCCCCACTATCGAACCGGTACAGTCGTTCAGCCACGCTCTGGATTCGGCCGAGGGGACCGTGCTTTACGGCGACGAACACGGCTCGAGCCTGTTTGTGGAGGGACTCGGGAAGGATGAAAAGGTCCTCAGTTGTTTTGTAGGACCTCCCGGCGGGTTTGCCGACGACGAAGTCGGCAGGTTTTCCGATATCGGCGCGCGGGGAGTACGGCTTGGGAGATTCCGGTTGCGAACCGAGCTGGCCGCCGTGGTGATGACCGCACTCGTTGGTGAGAATGTGAGACGGGATTGAGTTGGGGGAGGTTTTTGTCGCAGGTATCTGTGAGGTTCAGGAGTTGTCACGAAATAACCTCTCCATTCTCGCTTGATCTCAGGTCGGCTTTCTTCGTTGCTTGTTTGGGCCTTAGTCCAAGTTTCGCAATCAACTCACGATCCCGCCTGACGGGACTCAAGGTATCTCCCCGGATACCCCTGCGCTTTTTCTAAGTCAATCTCGCACAACATCTTACGCATACTGCTCTATCCCTCGGCATTTCGACTACGCTCAACACAACGCTCCGCTCGG